>CALVFE010000001.1 GCA_944326765.1 uncultured Elusimicrobiales bacterium
AATGGTGGGCAGTACAGGATTTGAACCTGTGACCTTCCGCGTGTGAGGCGGACGCGCTACCACTGCGCCAACTGCCCGAAAGAGTATGTATTTATTATATCAATTTACTTTCCTGTTTGAAAAGTTTTTGTTCCCTTACCGCCACAAAACTTGTGTGCGTACCTTAAAAACCTATGCTATACTAAATACAAGAGAGGTCTTATGTTTACAAAAAATTCATTGGAAAAATTCGCTCCTATTAATACCGTGTGTCTAATGATTTTGGCGGCAACGGCCGCCACCTGGGTTCTTGTTTATACAAAAACAATGCTCATGCCCTTTGTGATTGCCCTTTTTATTTCTATGGTGGCCAGTACGCTGGCCGGTTGGCTGAAACAAAAATGGAAAGTCCCCTATGGGTTAGGATTAATCTTAAGCTTTTTGGCCTTTTTAGCTATTATTACCCTGTCCGTACTGTTCATTTCCGGTTCGATTGAAAGTTTTGTAGCCGGCGCCGATATCTACAGTGAACGCCTCAACGACACCCTGGACTGGCTGCTGATGCACTCACAAAGATACGGAGTAAATATGAATGCGCAATTTGTGGCAGACACCGTAGCCAAACTCCCCGTATTTAATATGCTTAAAAGCGTAGGAAGCACGCTCGTTTCTATTTTAACCAACCTGATGCTGATTACGCTGTTTGTCATCTTTATTTTTATGGGAAAAGCCTCAGCCGATAAACCCTCTTTGGTAGGAAACATCCAAAAACAAATTTCGTTTTATCTGCTGATTAAAATTTTCGTATCCCTCTTAGCCGCCGGATTTACATGGGTAGTATTAACCGCCATCAAAGCGGAACTGGCTTCCATGTTGGCCGTATTGACGTTTGTATTGAATTTCATTCCCAATATCGGGCCGTTTATTTCCACCGTTTTGCCCATGCCGGTACTGTTTTTACAATATGGGTTGGACTGGCATATTCTGCTGGCTCTTATTTTGTTGACCGCCATTCATTTCGTAATCGGTAATATCTTGGAAACGAAATGGCTCGGCAAAGGAATGGATCTTGACCCCATTGTCGTAATCGCCTGCTTGATTTTTTGGGCACTGGTTTGGGGCTTAATGGGGGCTCTTCTCGCCGTTCCGATGACCGCGATCATCAAAATAGCCCTCGAACGCAATGAAACCACCAAGCCGCTGGCGGATTTGCTGGGCGGAAAATATTCGTTTAAATAAATGAACAAAAATCCATGGTTGTATATTCCCACGCTGTATTTGGCCGAAGGATTTCCGTACATTATCATTAATACGGTTTCCACCGTTTTATATGCCGATTTAGGGTTTTCAAACGACAAGATCGCTTTCTGGACGGGTTGGCTGTACTTGCCGTGGATTTTAAAAATGTTCTGGAGTCCGCTGGTGGATTCCCGCTCCACCAAACGCCGCTGGCTGTTGGGAGCGCAAGGGGCGCTGGCCGGGCTTTTTCTGTTACTAGCAGGATTGACGGCCGTGGAAGCGTTCCGATTTTCCGTACAAAACGGCAGCCTAAGTTTTTTTTCACTGTCTCTTTTTGGATTTTTGGCCGGGGCGTTTGCCTCGGCGACGCTGGATATTGCTACTGATGGATACTACCTCTTGGCCTTAACCCCGGTGGAACAATCCAAATTCGTCGGAATCCGAACGATTTTTTATCGGCTGGCGATGATTCTGGGCAGCGGTATCTTGGTGGCGGCGGTAGGCATGCTGGCAAATCCGAAACCGGGCGTGTCGCTGGACTGGGTAAAATGGCCGTATAATTGGGCGCTGATGTTTTTATTTTTGACAGTATTATTTGCCGCCGCAGTAATATGGCACCAGTATATTTTGCCGAAACCGGCGGAAGACAAACCGGCCTCTTTCACGCAGGGTACGGCATGGGGAGAAGCTTTTAAAACTTATTTTACCCAAAAAAACATATTGTATATTTTGGCATTCATTTTGCCGTATCGGTTGGGAGACGCTTTCTTGGAGAAAATCGTTCCGTTGTTTTTGCTTAAACCCCAAACGGAAGGAGCCCTGGAATTAAGCGTACAAACATACGGGTTGATTAAAGGAACCCTGGGATTAGGCGCCGTTATTGTAGGAAACTTGGCCGGAGGCTGGCTGTTAGGAAAATATGGATTTAAAAAATGCATCTGGCCGTTTGCGGTCATTCTGATTTTGCCGAATTTCTTTTACGCGTATATGTCTTATATGCGGCCGCCCGTCTGGATTGTAACCGTATTAATTACTTTGGAACATTTTGGCAACGGACTGGCTTTGATGGCTTTTTCTGTATTTATGATGTATATTTCACAGGGAGCCTATAAAACATCACATTATGCCATTTCTACCGGCATTATGGCGCTGGGAATGATGGCGCCGTCTATGGCAGCCGGCTGGCTGCAAATGCGGCTGGGATATACAGCCTTCTTTGGGTTGGCCAGCCTTCTTAGCTTAGTTACACTTGCCATCGTACCCCTTTCTTTCAAAATTAAATCTATTGAAGAAACCGAAGCCGCCTTCCGCACCCATAAACATTCTTTAGAGGACGCCTCATGAAATTAGTGAACTTAAACGCAATAGATACGGAAACCCGCAATCCGAACACCCTGCATTTAGACCGATTAACTCCGCGGCAAATCGCGCGGCGGATCAACCGGGAAGACTTTAACGCCGCCCGCGCCGTACAAACCGCCAACAAAGAGATTGCCGCCGTTATGCTGCAAGCCGCTCAGGCGTATGCCAATCAAAAGAAAATCATTTTTATCGGAGCAGGCACCAGCGGACGGTTAGGCATTTTGGAAGCCGTGGAATGCGTGCCTACCTTCGGCACGAAGCCTTCCCGAATCATCGGACTGATTGCCGGCGGTAAAAAAGCGGTCTTTCGTTCCCAAGAAGGCGCGGAAGACGACGCCAAACAAGGCGCTAAAGAAATTTTCCGCACTGCCAAAAAAGGAGATTTGGTCATCGGGCTGACCGCCAGCGGACGCACCCCCTACGTTATGGGCGCCTTGGAACAAGCTCAAAAAACAGGCGCGCATACGGCGCTGATTTCCTGCAATCCGCAGGCGGTTTGTCCAACGGCTGAAATACATATTTGCCTGCCTACCGGACCGGAGGCCCTGTGCGGTTCCACACGAATGAAAGCCGGAACAGCCACCAAAATGGCGTTAAATGCCATTACCACCGGCGCTATGACGCTGTGCGGGAAAACTTACGGAAATTTAATGATAGACGTCCAACCCACCAACCAAAAACTGGTGGCACGGGCAGTCCGGCTTATCTGTACGGTAGCCGGAACAGACGAAAAAACGGCAGCCTCTTTGTTGGCGGCCGCCGGAAAAAATGTGAAAACGGCGGTAGTCATGCACCGCAAAAAAGTATCCAAGCAAGAAGCCGAGAAATTACTTAAAAAACAAAACGGATTTTTAACAAAGGTGATTGATGCGTAAATTTGCATTGGGTTTAATGAGCGGCACCAGCGCAGACGGATTAACCGTCTGCGCCGTGCGCCTGCACCCATTTCGCGTGCTTCATTTCAAAAATTACTCCTATCCGCGCCCGCTTCAACATAAATTGCTCCATGCTTTTTCCATGCGGGCGGCAGAACTGTCCGCCCTCCATTTTGAGCTGGGCAAAAGATATGCGAAAACCGTTCAAAAATTTTTAAAAGAATTTCATCTTTCCGTTCAAGATTTACAGGTAATCGGTTCGCACGGGCAAACCGTGTACCACGGGCCGCACGACCGCATTCCCAATACCCTGCAAATCGGAGAACCTTCTTTTTTAGCCGCCATGACCGGAAAACCCGTCGTGTCAGATTTCCGTTCCAAAGATATCGCGCTAGGCGGCGAAGGCGCGCCCCTGATTCCTTTTTTTGACGAATATATTTGGGGGAAAAAAGAGCCGAAAATCCTTTTAAACATAGGAGGTATTTCCAATTTTTCGGTAGTGGGCAAGGGAATCCAAACTTTTGGATTTGACGCCGGCCCGGGCAATACGCTGATCGATTTGGCCTGTGTAGAGCAGCTGCATCGCCCGTTGGACAAAAACGGACAAACCGCTGCCCGCGGTACGCCGAATAAACAGCTCGTTCAAAAACTGCTGCGGCAAAAGTACTTCTTGCAAAAACCTCCCAAGAGTCTGGATAAAAACGCGTTTGGAGAGAACTATTTAAATCGTTTTTTCCCGATTGACTCTTTCAACACCCCTGCAGACCGGTTGGCCACCCTCACCTGGTTCACAGCGGCGGCTATTGCGCAGGCTGTCACCCTTTTTGTTCCGGTTGACTGGCAGAAAGAGCTGGTCGTTTCGGGCGGAGGCTGCTACAACAAAACGTTATTGGGGTATTTAAAAGAATTACTGCCCGCTTTACGGATTGTCACCTCGCTGGACTACGGAATAGATCCGCAAGCCAAAGAAAGCGCCGCCTTTGCCCTGTTCGCGTGGCTGAGCTTGGATAAAAAAATCAATCATTGTGCGCGCGCGACGGGAGCCGCTTACGACAGCGTATTGGGAAAAATTACCTTATGAATATCAACCGTTTAGTACACCCGGGGTTTTGGTTTGGGAAGACCCATCAAGAAGACGCGCTCCAGTTAGCGCGTATGGGCGTGGGCGGTTTTTGTCTTTACGGCGGCACCCGTACGGAAGTGGCGCGGCTGACGCACGCGTTGCGGGCGGCGTCGCCCCATAAACGAATTTTGATTTCCGCCGACTATGAAGACGGCCTGGGGCGCTGGCTGCCTGATGCCGAGTTGCTGCCGTCGAATATGGCTTTGGGTGCAGCAAATGACGAAACTTTGGCGTACGAAAAAGGGCTGATTACCGCTCGACAAGCCAAAAGCCTGGGCGTGGATTGGGTGTTTGCGCCGGTTGCAGATTTAGCCAACCACCCGGATAATCCCATCGTCAACACTCGTTCTTTTGGAGCGGATCCGGAACAAGTAACCCGCTTAGCCGGTGCTTTTATGGACGGGCTTTCCGAAGGCGGCGTCTTAAACAGTTTAAAACATTTTCCGGGGCATGGAAACACCGCCACGGACTCCCACCTGGCACTGTCGGTGCTGCTCTCGACCAAACAACATATTTTAACCCATGAACTGATCCCGTTTAAAAAGCTGCTTTCCAAAGCGGATTGCGTTATGGTGGGACACTTGCTGGTGCCGGCGTGGGACGAGCAATATCCCGCCTCCATGTCTAAAGAAATAATCGGAAATCTGCTGCAAAAAGAAATGTCCTTCCCCGGCTGCATATGCACCGATGCTTTGTGTATGAAAGCGTTGGGTAACGAAAAGCAAGCCGCGCTCGCGGCTTTTTTGGCGGGCGCACATATTTTGCTCGTACCCGAGAAACCTTTTGAATTGCTTGAGTTTTTAAATCAACAAACGCTTCCGGCCGATCAAATAACCCATGCCCTGCAAATTCAAAATTTGCTTTGCGCCCGCGCGGACGAAGTTCCCTCTCTGCCCGAGGAAGAGGCTTTTGCCTCTACGGATTTTGCAGCCCGTACCGCCTGTAAAGCGCTTACCCTGCTGGGCACGCCTCTTTGGGTAAAACCAGGCGATACGCTGTATTATGTATCGGTGGGGAATGATGAACATCTTTCCGAAAACCCCTTCCTACAAACCCTCTGCCAAAAAGGCGTTCGCGTGCGCCCATTTGAAGGAACGGCGGAAAAAGCAGTCGTTTTATGCTGGAGGCGCTATCAGGCGGCCAAAGGAAAAATCGGATTAGACGAAGCGGAACTTTCATTCGCGCGCGCCGTATTGCAACACAGCAAACAGAATCTGGTAATCAGTCTTTCCAATCCTTGGATTACCCAACACCTGCCCTGTAATGGCAAATTATTTACGTTTAGCCCCGCGCCGGTTTTTCAGCAAGCGGCCGCGGAAGTATTATTAGGCAACCTGACGCCAAAAGGGAAAATGCCTGTTTTATTATGATTAAGGAAAAATAAACTGCGCATCAAACCCGCTCATGCGAGCCCATTTTTTGTCCTTCCACACCAACAAACCGGGACGCGCCTGTTGAAAATGATTCCACCGATGAAATAAGAAATCGCGCGTATTGCGAACAGAAGTCATACTAACGGAAAAAACTTCTTCTTCCGGCAACGCGTTTGCCAAGGAATAGCGCCAATCGTATGCCGCGGCCAGCGGAGAAACAAAGAGAAAGAAAACCGCTTCGGGATCATATTGCCGCCATTGCGCCAACCGACGCCGAATATGAAAACCGCGCACCGCTTCGGCGGCGGGGAGTTCTTGGGAAGACAAAATTAAATTAGAATTGTCTTGTTTAAAATAACCTTCCTCTTTGACGGAAGGATCTCCTATGCCGGCTATCGCAAACCCATCTTTCACAAAAGAACGGATAAAACTCTTATGGCGGGGCGCGGCCGTAAATTCGGAAGCGAACCGAATCCCCGTATCGGGCAGATATTCCGCCAAGATAATAATCCGGCGCTGCGGAAACACCTGTTGATATCGCGTTACTATTTTTTTAAATGCCGCGGCGGCTTGCACATCTTCCGCCCGACCTCCGCATAAAACGAAACGAACCGATTCCTGTATGCCACGTGCAAAATCAATCGGTACGTTTGTAAAGACAGAGATCAGTCCAGCCGGCAAATGCGCTTGTCTTTTAAAAAAATCCAACTGTTGTACTCGAAGCGTTTGGTCTTTGAGCAGCAGCCGATTGCTCATCACCGCCCAAGCTTCCAAACGTTCTGAAAGAGCCGGCGCCACTGGAGAGATCCGCCCGTTTAACCACAAACGCATTCCTTCCTGCTCTACCGTCATACGTTGCCGCGCCTGCAACAAGGCCGTTCGGCTGGCCGCCAGCGACGGATTTCCCGGTTTTGCCAATGCTTTTTGGGCGCCTTCCCACGCTTTTTGCCACGTCTGGGCGGAAAGACAAATCGGCCAAAATAAAAACAAAAATAAAAATTTTCTCATTCGTTTTATATAGATTAAAAGAGGTTCTGCAAGAAATATTCTCCTGATTCCTAAGAACAAAAACTCCGTTTGCCGCGGAGTTTTTTGGAAAAATTTAATAAACTATTTTGTCAGATTTTTGTTTCCATTTTTCAAACGGTTCATTCCTGTTGTCCACCGCGACACAAAAAGTTTTCAGCGAGCGTTTTTCCACCGGAAGCGGAACCTCCCGGTAAATAAATTCATCATCAAAGCCATATTTGGCCGCCGTAAAGCGGTCAGCCGCGAAAAACAAAGCTTTCGGACGCGCCCAATAAATAGCTCCCAAACACATCGGGCAAGGCTCACAAGAAGAATAAATCACGCAATCTTTCAATTCGAATGTGCCTAATTTCTTGCACGCTTTGCGAATGGCATCCACTTCCGCATGACGGGTGGGATCATTGGAGGAAGTAACTTGGTTACAGCCGCGCGCAATAATTTTTCCATCTTTCACAATGACCGCGCCAAACGGGCCGCCCTTACCGCCGGACATGCCTTTTTCAGCCAGCTTAATAGCTTCTTGCAAAAATTTTTTATGCTGTTTCAGTTCGTCTTGTTCCATCCTATTTCCCTCCCCCGATTGCTTTCTTATTATAGCTAAATTTTTACCTGTACGGTTTTATTTTTTTGAGAAGCAAAAAAACTTTCCCCTTGCCGCACAAAACGGGCGCCCGCCCCTAGGCACACCGAATGATTTTTCTCTGTCAGACAATACGAAACTTCGTCTTTTTCGGTTCCGCTGTATCCCGCATTCGTCCAAAAACGTCCGTTCCGGTTTTGATGCTCTGCCCACTGTACCGTTAAGGTTGTCTTCCCGATCTGCAGAGTATCCCCCGGCCATACCCCCGTTTCAAACGGGCGAATGACTTCGCCGGTTTTAGACAAACCCGATAAATCATTTTTGCCGGCAACCGCCGTAAAGGCCAATACGGCGTCCGCCCGGCGCACACCCATTTTATAAAGCGCCGCGGCGATTTGTTCTTCTTTCAGTTCTTCGCCAAATACAAAAACCTGTCCGCTCGGCATCTGCACCAACGCCGTATGACGGTACCATTCGTTTAATAAATAGACCCGCCCCGGCGAAAAGAAAAGCACCTGCCCTGCCGGCGCGGCCAAAGCCAGTACCAAACAGGGCCAAAAGAGTTTTCGGGCAAAGGCTTTCTGCGGCAGATGAAGCAACCAAAACAATATGGCATAAAAACCGACGATATACCCCGTCCTCCACGCCGCCGCCGGCAGGGCAGAAAGCCGAAACGAAGCGAAAAATTCCACCAGCGTTTTAAATCCTTCCAAACATTCCCGTACGGGCAGGAGCAATAATCCGCCCGCATGAAGCCACGTCAATATATAATAGCTAAACGTCATTGCCATCAGCAGGGAAGCCCACGGCACTAAAATCATATTAGCCAATAATCCAGTCAAAGACACTTTATAAAATACATTTGTAAATATCGGCAGCAAAATCAGCTGAGTGGCCAGCGTAGCTAGAAAAATCTGCGCAAAGAAACGCCCCCAAGCCGGCCATTTGCCGGGAAGTTTATAATTGCTTAAACAAACAATAATGGCCAGCGTGGCCAGAAAGGACATCTGAAATCCCGTTTCAAAGACGGACGCCGGCTGAAAGCACAAAATCAAAAAACAAGAAACCAACAATCCCTGCAACACGCCGCTGTTGCGCCCCAAAAAATAACCAACACACGCACACACCGACATAAAATAAGCCCGCACCAGCGGGGCATCTGCCCCAGCCGCCAGCGTATAAACTCCCGCAATAGATACGGCGGCCACCAATGTTATTTTTCGGCTGGCGCCAAAGAACGAACAGACGGCAATCGTAATCAACGTAACGAACCCCACATTCCCGCCGGAAGCAACCAGCAAATGAATCGCCCCGCTGTCTTGAAACGCCGTATAGAGCTGTGGAGAAATTTCGCCGCGTTCGCCCAGCAAAACGCCGCCCGCAATGGAGGCCAATTCCGGCGGGAAAGACTCGGCAAACACGCGCAGCATGTCTGCCCGTATCCAACGAATCAACCGCAAGGGAAACGGCGCCGGTTCAATTACTTGGGCTTGGGAAACTTTTATTTCGGTAAAAATATGTTTGTAGGATAAATAGCGCCGCCAGTCAAAATTACCCAGCAAATCAATTCCATAGGGTTGCTGCAAACGGCCTTTTACTTCCAAAACATCTTTCCATTGCGGATTAAAATCGGGGAAACGGGCATACACATATCCGTCCGCCGGCGCACCGTTGACAGACAGAACCTTTAACGCCACATTGTTGGATTGTTTCTTTTGAACAGGAAACCCCTCCACCCGCGCCGCAAGGGTAACCTGTTTAAGCGGCAAAGCATGAAAAACGTCCTTGGAAGAAGGAACCGGACGATAAAATAAAACCAACCAAAAAATCAGCGCCGCCAAACACCACAAAAGCGGCCGCTTATACCAATCGGGGTGCATTAGAGTTTCGTACGGCCTTTTAACGAGTATCCCAGCGTCATTTCGTCCATATAATCGATATCGCCGCCCAACGGAACGCCGTAACCGATGCGCGTAATCTGTTCTACCCGCCCGCGCAAAAGGTCTGCCAGATACAACGCGGTCGTTTCTCCTTCGCTGTCCGGATCGGTGGCGATAATCACCTCCCGCACAGGAGTTTGGGATTGTTCAAGCCGCGTGAGCAATTCCCGCACCTTTACTTGCTCTGCTCCGCGGCCGTCTAACGGAGAAATCGCCCCATGTAATACATGATACAGTCCCTTATAAGCGCCTGTTTTTTCCAACGATTCAATATCTTGCGGATCTTCCACCACACAAATAACGCCGCGGTCGCGGTCAGGATCGCGGCAAATTTCACACAATCCTTCTTCGCAATAATTAAAACATACCGGACATAATTTTACGTCTTGCTTTACGGCTAAAAGCGATTGAATAAACTCCTCCGTTTCGCCCTGTGAAGCACGCAAAAAATACATCGCAAACCGCTCCGCCTGCCGCGGGCCGACGCCGGGCAGCCGTTTCAAAGCGCGGATTAAACGATCTAAACTTTTCATAAACTATGCCAGCAATTCCCCGGAGAAAATTTCCAAAATATTTTTTACTTCTTCCGGCGTTTCTTCTTTAGAGGCCACGACATCTGCTTCAAAATCAGCTTTTATAAACGGTTCTTCGTCGGAAAGGACTGCTTTCGCCGTCTTTTCCGCCGCAACAGCCGCCGTTTGCAGCGGTTTACCGGCGGGCGTTTGTTTGACCGACTCCGCCGCCCCCAAGGAATCCTTTTTTGTGTCTTCGCGGCGTTGCCCGCCGTCGCTGCTGCCTTCCAATTTTATTTTAATGACACGGCCGCTGATTTTCAAAGCGGCTTGTTCCATTTCCGGCAATTTGTTTTGGGCGGGAATTTGATAAAATTCCTTGCCCGGGCCAAAGCATAAAATCCATTGGTCCTGCCCGAACGTTACGGAACAATTCGTCATAATATCATAGACGAACGGACTTTTTGCAAATTGTTTAAGCATTTTATCCCAGATCTGGCGGTCCGTTAATCCGTCCGGTTTAACGGCTATTGGCTCTATAACAGCCTGTTCCGCTTCTTCTTCCGGTTCGTCTTCCGCTTCCGCACTGATAATATCTTCCGGCAAACGGGCAGCGGCAGGCGCAGCAGCCGGGGCGAACCTCTTCGCGGAAGAAACCGACGGCTCCTGTTTGAAAGACTGCGGCATATGCTTTGCAGCGGCAGGACGCGGCGTCGGTTTTTGTAACGTCTCCGTCGTACGCGGTGCCGGGGATTCTTTTTCAACAGGCAGCCCTTTTTCCAACGCTTCCAAACGCCGCACAAAACCGTCTATATCCAGGCAGCTGTCCATGATTGTAAACATTCCCACCTCGGCGCTGACTAACGCGTTATCCGAAAATTTTACCTCTTCTATAATCTTATTCAGCTTGCGCGACACCTGCGCCAAAAAACCAGTCGAAACCCCCGCTATGGCCGCGGCGGCTCCTTCAAACGGTTCACTTCCTTGCCCCAAAGAGAAATAAAAGAGGTCGCCCAAGGCGTTCTTTAAATCTTTTAGAAAGGAATTTGCATCAAACCCTTCTTCCCGAAGCGTTTCAAAAATTTGATGGAGCTGCGTTCCGTTTTTACAGGTCAACGCTTCTACCGCTTGTTTAATCAACTCGTCGGGGGTAAGCCCCAACAATTCGCTGACCATTTTTTCGTCAATGCGGCTGCCGGCATAAGCGATGGCGCGGTCTAATAACGTAAGGGCGTCGCGCATGGCGCCGCCTGCGTTTTTGGCGATAATTTTAGCGGCGGCCGGAGTTAAATCAATGTTTTCCGCGCCGGCCAAATCTAATAAATGATTGGTAATTTCGTCCACCGTAATGGGGCGGAAACGAAAAGTCTGACAACGGCTGACAATGGTGGCCGGCACTTTATGTTTCTCGGTCGTAGCCAAAATAAAAACGACATGAGAAGGCGGTTCTTCTATTGTTTTTAACAAAGCGTTAAACGAACTGGCGGAAAGCATATGCACTTCGTCTAAAATAAAAACTTTAAAACGGTCGCGCGAAGCGGCCAAGGCCACGGTATCAATGATCGCTTCCCGCACTTTTTCTACCTGTGTGTTGCTGGCGGCGTCCAATTCCAATACGTCCATATCCGCGCTTTGCGCAATTTCCAAACATTGCGGGCATTGACCGCAGGGTTCGGCGGTGGGTTTTTTGTTTCCGTTCCCCGTGCAGTTAAGCGCTTTGGCTAAGATGCGGGCGGTGGTGGTTTTGCCGCAGCCGCGCGGCCCGTAGAACAAATAGGCGTGTGCAATGCGCCCCAGCTTGAGCGCATTTTGCAGCGTTTTAGAAATGTTTTCCTGCCCGACCATATCTTCAAATTTCTGCGGGCGATACTTGTTTGCCAAACTGATGTATTGGGTATTTTCTTCAAACATTTCCATAAGCTAACCTCTGCGTGATTTCTGTGCGCGGCGCACGGCGTGTTTGTAATCTAAACTGATTTTTCCCGGTCCTAACATTGCGGCCGGCAGCAGCGCCGCGGCCAACAACATTAACAACGCTACATAAATTTTATTTAAATCCGACGCGAAAAAAATAAATCCCATTATTACCGTTCCCATCCACGCCGCAAGCGCGGCCGGGCGGGTAAACCAACCTAAAATAAGCAATAACGCCAAAAAAAGTTCCACCACCAAAATCGTCAGCCCCAACGGAACCGGAAGCGGCAGCCCAAGGGCGGCGGCATTGTAAAGAAATTCACGGTAAAACAATAAACTCCCAACCGTAATATATAACAACACCAACCCGGTCAGCAGACGCGTTAAAAAAACGGCCAACGAAAAAACATCTTCGTCTATATTACAGTGTAAATCCAATTTAGCCACAAACCCCTCCGTCAAAATTCCACTTCGGCAGACATAGAAAAATAGGTTTTCCGGTTCGCTTCGCGCCGCGGTTCAAACACTTCCACGCCGCCGGAAAGATTCATTTCCCCCAAGTGCAGATGCAGCCCCGCACTGACCGCCGCCGCCGTATCGCTTAATTCATTATAGCGGTACCGCGCCAAAGAAGCATACGGGGTAAGGATATCCGTACGGTAACTCAGCCGCACCGCCGCGGCTTCTTTTACAAAACCCTGCACGACCGCCGTCATAAAAGGGATATTGGCCCAGCTAAAAGTAAGGTAATGCGGCGGCTTGCTACTATATTCTATCACTTTATGCCACGTCGCTTTCAAATTCCAATTTCCCACGTCGGCGGCGGCTTGCACCTGGGTGCCGGTTTCTACTTCCCCAAACGAACCGTTTGGCAAATCATTTCCTTGTTTATCTACATATGTACGGTACCGGGTTTGTTCTATATAGGCCGTTAAAATCGGATTGCGCAGCACCCCCCACCGATAAAACGGCCGCCAATGGGCGCCCGCCGCATAGCCAACCGCTTGATATCCTACCGCCTGCGGCTGCCAAAACCCTTCCGCCAGCACTTGCCACGAATCGTTTATTTCGTAGGCGACTTCCAACCCGTAGCGCGAGGTGGAGCCTGCTTCATCTATTTCCTTATCGCTCATGCGATAATAACCATACATGGGCGTAAAAATAAATCCATTATCCAAATCCAACCGATAATGCGCCCGCATGGCCGCATAGCCGCGCTCGCCGTTTACCCCAGAAAAACTGAGCTGCCCGTAGCATAACGCACACGGGCAGATCAGCAGCATCAAACTGACAAACGCGGTTTTGAGTCGCATTGTAATTTATTTTTTGGCTTTCTTCGCTTTCAAAGCCGCCACTTTGGCGTCTTCCTCTTGGAGGAATTTGACGTAGTTGGCCGCTTTGCGTTTTTTCCACGCGCCTTTGTGATAACCGTAGCCGATAATCAGCGGAATCAGCGTGGTGCATTCGCCGTACACCATCTGTTCCAAGGCGGTGGAAACTTTCCCCCAAGAAGAAGCTTCTTTGAGGGTTGAACCGGACAAGGCACCGTCGCGCACGTCGGCAACGGTAATCTGTACGGCATATTTGTGCATGGGAGCGTCAGCCCCTAAAATTTCAGCCGCAACGACGGTATCCTGCGCGAAGTTTTTCGGCACGCCGCCCGAGAACATCATAAGCCCGGTTTCTTTGGCTTTGATTTTGATTTTGGTCAGTTCCAAGAAGTCTTTGGCGCTGTCAATAGAAACGTGGGCTTCGGGGTGTTCGGTCTGATGGGCTACGAAACCGAAACCGGCCGAGCAGTCCGAAAAGGCCGGCACAAAAACCGGTACGCCGTATTTATACGCATTATAAACGATCGAGTCTTTGCCTTTGCCTTTTTTCTCCAGCCATTTGCCCATTTCCCAAATGAATTCGCGGGAAGAGTAGGGGCGGGGTTCCAAAGCGTTGCAGATTTTATGAACGGTTTCGTCGCATTCTTTAAGTTGGTCTTCATCGATATAGGTGTCGTAGATACGGTCAATGTGCAGATCGCGCAGCAAATTATCATCGGCATTGTAGGGCGTGCCGATATAGTGTTTATAACCTAAAGCTTCAAAGAAGTCTTGGTCAACAATGTTGGCACCGTTTGAAACGATTGCGTCAACCATATTGTTTTGAATCATATCCACCACCACTTTTTTAAGCCCGGCGGACACGAGCGACCCCGCGATGCACAAAATGACGGAGCATTTTTTGTCAGACAGCATCATATTGTAGATTTTGCTCGCTCTGGCCACTTCGCGGGAAGCGTAGGCCATGCTCCCAAAGGCTTCCACCATGGGAACCACATTGTATTTTTTCAGATCAATGTGTTTGATGGTGTCTTTGAGAAAGTCTTTTTTGGTAAGTTTTGCCATTTCTTTTACACCTCTGCTGGATTTATTTACTGCTATTTAGTAAATTATATTAAATAACGCAGTATTTTCATAGAAAAAATTATGCAAAAAAAGTGCGTGGAAAAACCTTCTGATAAGAAGTCTTTTCCAACCGCCTGAGGAGAGCTTTCCATGTATCCGAATTTACAAAAAACCGATCCGGCCGTTTTTGCGTCTGTAGCCAAAGAACTGGCCCGTCAACGCGAGAAATTAGAATTGATTGCTTCCGAAAATTTTACTTCTTTAGCAGTCATGCAAGCGCAAGGGTCTGTGCTTACCAACAAATATGCCGAAGGTTATCCGGGCAAACGCTACTACGGCGGCTGCGAATTTGTGGACGAAGTAGAACAGCTCGCCATTGACCGCGCCAAACAACTTTTCCACGCCGAACACGCCAACGTACAGCCGCACTCGGGCGCACAGGCGAATATGGCGGTGTATTTTGCCCTCCTGCAGCCCGGCGACACCGTGCTGGGATTAAACCTCTCCCACGGCGGACACCTGACCCATGGCCACCCGATGAATTTTTCCGGCAAACTATATAACATCGTAGCGATGAATGTGCGGCCGGACACCGAAGAAATCGATTACGACGAAGCCGCCAAACTCGCGCTGGAACACAAACCCAAACTCATTATGGCGGGCGCTTCCAACTATTCGCGCGTGTTTGACTGGAAACGACTGCGCGACATCGCCGACTCCTGCGGGGCCTATTTGGCGTGCGACGTAGCACACTACGCCGGGCTCATTGCCGCCGGAGAATATCCCAATCCTTTCCCGTATGCCGACGTGGTTACCACGACCACGCATAAAACGCTGCGCGGCCCGCGCGGCGGATTAATTTTATGCAAAGAAGCGCTGGCAAAAGCCATTAATTCCGCCGTGTTCCCCGGCACGCAAGGCGGCCCGTTAATGCACGTCATTGCAGGGAAAGCCGTTTGTTTTGGGGAAGCGTTAAAACCCGAATTTAAAGCGTACCAGCATCAAGTCAAATTAAACGCCGCCGAACTGGCTAAACAGCTGATCGCCCGCGGATACCGGCTGGTGGCGGGCGGCACCGACAGCCATGTGATGTGCATCGATCTTCGTTCCAAAGGGCTTACCGGCAAAGCCGCCGAAGCGGCCTTGGATAAAGCCGGTATTACCGCCAATAAAAATACAATTCCGTTTGATCCAGAAAAGCCGTTTGTTACCAGCGGGCTGCGTTTGGGTACGCCGGCGGTAACCACCCGCGGCATGAAGGAAGCGGATATGGCACAGGTGGCTTCCTTTATTGATGAAGCCATCTCCCATGCCCAAGACGATATCTTCCTAGCGCAAACGGCAGCAAAGGTAAAAAAATTCTTGGAGGACTTCCCGCTCTACCCGGAATTATAATTAAAAGCATATTTCTTTTTTCCGGAGAGCGCACAAAAAGCTCTCCGGTTTTTTTTTATTTAAAGTCCTATTTTTATTGGGACCAAGTGATTGTTTCCCGTAGGACCAAAGACCCTGTTTTTTACTATACAAAAGCGGTAAAGTATTAGTATGAAAAGTTTTCGTTTTCTGTGTTTTTGTTTTTCCTGGACAGTCGTGTGGCTGAGTATACCTAACGGGCTCTATGCCCAAAAAGGCAGCGCTTTCCGCCAAACGGCACAGGCCGTTTTGGGCAAATCCGCTATCGCTGCCGCCGCCCTTCCGCAAGTGCTGCCCAAAATAGAAACGGCTGCCCGAACGGCCATAGGAATAAAGCCGGTTTTCCGCACTCCCAAAGACATTCGCTTTTCCATAGCCAAATTGCAATCAGCCGCTTTAATTGCGCTCCCGGAGAAAAACCAACCCTCTGCTACCGCTTTCGTTTTTAAAACCCGCTATAATGGACGGGAAGAAATATGGGCAGTAACGGCTGGACATATTGCAAAAGGAATGGGAGACCGTTTTAATTTGATTTTTTACGGAAATAACAAAAGAATTGTAGTACCCGGACACGCCGTTCAATACGGGCCGAATATGCTTTCCGATATTGCCTTAATTCAACTCCCATCGGATCTGCCGCCGGAAATCATACCGCTTCCCTTGGCGCAAGCGCCTGCTTGTCCGGGAGAAGCTTTTATTTCCGCCGGCTATTCGGGAAACCGTTTTGTCTATACCGGCGTGCAAAACCTGCAGAAAGATAATATGCGTTTTTTACGGACCAGTTTTCACGTTTCGACCGGCTCCCGCGCCGGCTTGTGCGGAGCGCCCCTCCTCAATGCCGCAGGAGAGGCCGTGGGTATTCATTGCGGCAGCGTCTGGAACAAAGAAACGGGATATGCCACCAGCGTCGCCCTGTTGCCTTACTTGCTGCATGCCCAACACGAAGGAACCGCTGAATTACCTATCGTAGCCAACGGAAAAATATTGGGAAATATCAAAACGACGGAACATATACACTCCCTGGAAGGATTAGACGAACAAGGAAATGCACTCTCTTTTTATCAAACGGAAAACCGGCTGCCCCAATCCACCATTACCTCGTTTTTAAATTTTCCGAAAACCCGATTTTTGCGTTTTTTGGTAGAAGACCGAAAAAATAAACCGCTCGAATTTGATATGCATCACCTCTTTCGTTATTTAATTTATGATATACAAACAGGAAATTCCTTTGAAAAAACAGTGAATTGGTAAAAAATATGAAAAAACTATATATATTGCTTATCCTCGCTTGTTGTGGTATGATGCCGCTGCAAGCGCAGGCACAAAAAAATTTAATAAAAGCCGGCGAAAAATTATCTGCGGCCGGAGTACGCAACACGGCTGGAATAGCCCCGATTCAAATGGCAGAAATGAGCGCAACGAAAGGCTTGTCGGCGGCCGCGGCATTCAATATATCGCGTCAAATCATTGAACAGTCTCAGCTCAAAAAATCTTTCTTGATGACGCCTTCCTTAACCCCTTTTGAGCAATATGCCCCGCGGTTTATTTTCACTATTTCCCCGCAAGGGATAAAAAATCCTTTCCGCGGAAGCGGTTTTGTCTTTGCCGAACAACATGAAGGAAAAACTGTCTTATGGGGTTTTACGGCCGCCCACATTGCGCGCGGCATGGGAACGGATGTCAACGTTACTTTCTACCTGCACGGACAAGAATATACTTATCCGGCGCGAGTGGTTTCCATTGGACGCAAATATGGTTTAAACGCCGCTTTAATCCAGCTGCCGCAAGAAGTTGCCGAAGTCGCCATACCCGTAATTGCGCGCAGCCAGCTTCCAAAACCAGGCGATCAATTGTTTACCTACGGATTCAGTGCCGGCATATACAAAAAGACCTTGCGCCGTGTGATTGCCGCCAATGCGGAACGGGTTGTCGCGGATTTCTCCTCGTTTAACCGTCCCAAGCCTGGCTTTTGCGGCAGTTTGGTATTAGACGCGCAAGGCAAAGCCGTAGGAATTGAAGTGGGAGGTTATTCTCCCAAAAATGACAACCTCCATTGGTATATGCAACGCAACCAATTGAAATTTCCCAAAGGAGATTTGTCTTACATCAGCGAAGTCGTTCCCTTCTCCCGAGCTTACGATTTGCTTATGGAATATCGCCAAACAGGTTCCGCCAGCCGTATGATGTTGTTTGACGGAATCCCGTTAGGGAAACTGGCCGCTGATGAATTTGTCGAAGGCATTACCGTACGGTATGCAGACGGCACTTATAAGTATATAGAAAGAAACCCTTTTTTCAGCCTGACGGACTTAGAAAAACTCTTTCCCCTGCGTTATGCAATAGCAGCCGAAGTAGTGATTAATAAAAACCGTACACAGATGCTGGGGTATTGGGTAGATTTACAGAAGAGAGAAGCCAAGCGGATAGGAGACTAATATGAAAATACAAACAGGGTTAGCAAGCATAGGCATGGCTGCTTTGTTGCTGACGGGGATCAACCCGCCTGCTTATGCACAAAAAAATATTCCAAAAGTTTTGCATAAACTGTTATTACAGAAAAAACTTGTATCACAGCCAAACTTAAAAAAGGATTTACACCTTAACACAAAAGCCTTAGATGCAATAACTTTTTCTAAAATTTCAAATCAAGGAGGCTTCCGTTCTGTCGCCCCTTTATTTAGACCAAATTTTTCTTTGTTTGCACCGCGCCCGCTGCAACCCCCGCCGGCTCTGATACGCCGCGCAGTTTTTACGCTGCAATATGATCCCCAATCGCGCGGAAGCGGCTCCGCCTTTGCCGTTATGATCAACAAAGAGGTTTGGGGGGTTACTGCGCGCCATGTATTAGATGATATTGGGCGCTCTCCCTTTATGTCCGTAAACGATAAATCCGGCAAACCCGTTTTTTTCCAAATACATTCCGTACGGGAAGGAAACATTCATGGCGCGGATATCGCGATTTTCCGCATTCCCCCAAAGGCGCGGGCGTTCATTACCCCGCTCAAGCCGGACTACCAACTGCCGCAAGCAAATTCTTTTGTACAGTCCGCCGGTTTTTCGCACGGGAATTTTGGCTGGTTTTCTCACGTTGGAGTATTATTCGCCAGCAAACACCGCATTCTGGCCCGATATGAAGATTTTCCGATTCTCAGCGGCTATTGCGGCTCCCCCTTATTAAAAAACGGGAAGGTAATCGGCGTTTTTACGGGCATTTTCCCGGCGGAAACGGCTCAAAAAGCGGACTGGTTTAAATTGTTGTCCAGAGAATTTAAAACGCCCATTAACTCCTTTAATCACATTGTTCCCATTGATTGGGTACGCATGTTGGTACAGGAAACGCAACATACCAACAGCATCGAAGGAACTCCCTTAAAATTTTTAGGAAAAACGTTAGGCCTTTTACATACGGATGAAAATGTACATTCCATTCAGCAACTGCGTAATGGCGTATTAATCAAAACGATTTATGCCTATCCTTTTATGGATTATAACAACTTGGAGCGTTTTTTAGATATTGCTCCTACAGATATGATCCGTATTACTTTGCATAAAGGAGACCGTTCCTCTTCCCGCAAAAAAGTTATCCGGTATGATTGGGATATTGCAACGGAAAAAATAGAAAGAAATGAAGAAAAAATTTAATCTAATAGCAAGCTGCGTACTGCTTTTGAACATAGGTTTTGCTTCAAATATTTACGGTCAAAAAAACCTGTTGCCGGTGCTTGCGGCAACCGGCCCCAAAACGCTGGAAAAAATTCCTGTGGCCGTCGCCCCCGCTGTTGGGAAAACGATTCCGGCAATCGTCCAACAAGCGCAAAATGCGGCAAAACCGATGCCGCTTGCGTTACAAAATTCATTATTGCCGCCGGCACGCTTGGAAAATCTGCCGCAAAAAATTTCCCAACAGATAAACGCGTCTTTGTCCAATACCCAAACCCTGCAGGAAAAGCTAAAACGCAAAAAAATAGCGCTTTTTGACGCAAATGCAATAGAAAAAACCGCTTTTTTAACAAACCCTTATTTGCGCGACATCATACCGCTTTCTCCTACCGCTTTCTTTATAGAGGAAATCTATGAAGGAAAGAAATATATTTGGGGTGTTACTGCAGCACACGCAGCGGACTGTCTCCTTCCAGACATAATGGCACACCTGACCATTTTGGATTCATTTCCGTTGGAATTCCCAGTAAAAATAGTCGCTAAAGGAAATACCGGTATGGCGGATATCGCGCTTTTTTCCGTTCCACAAGAAATGGAAGAATTTATTCGGCCGATCCCCATTTCTTCTCAAGAGGTGCAAGTAAATGAAAATCTCCGTTCGTATGGTTTCTTCGAGTCAGATTTTCATATTGTACGCAACCGCCGGGTATTAGCGGCAACGCCCAGCCGAATTATTACTTCTTTTGAATTTGGAAAACACGATCGGGCAGGCGCCTGCGGCGGGCCGTTGATTAATGAAAACAATGAGCTTGTGGGAATCCACTGCGGCAGCTCCGAAAAGAAACAGGAAAGTTATGCCGTACCCGTTTCGTTTTTAAAAGATTTAATGGAGGCCGCTCATCACAACGGCATCAAGCAAAGGAACCTCGTTGTAAACGGAAAAACGGTAGGGCAAATTAATATCGATGAATATATCTATTCGCTCAACGTAACCCGTTTGGGAATAACCCTAAAAACTTTTCTCCCCTGGCATGAAGAATCCAAAATTGATTACGACCATTTGGAAAACGCCATTCCGCTCGATAAAGCAAGCGAGCTTAATATCATCATTGTAAAAAAAGGAACCCTACAAACGGCTTTTTACGATAACCCTGACAAAAAAATGATAGTCGTGGATTTAAAAACGGGAAAGACAAAAGAATATGAATTATAAATAACTGTTAAAAACCCGGAATCTTGTTCCGGGTTTTTTATTTCACGATTGTTTTTCTTCTAATAACATTTTTGCGGAGGCATTGCCGCTGTCTGCCGCTCGCTGCAGCCATTGTTCTCCGGCGGCTTTATCCACGGGTACGCCAAGCCCTTTCCAATAAATCTGGCCTAACACATACTGCGCCGCGACATGGTTTTGCTCCGCCGCACGCTGAAAGAATTGAATGGCCAGCGGTACGGATTGCGCAGTGCCTTGTCCCTGCATCAACATAAACCCGGTCATATATTGCCCCTGCGCCTGCCCCCCGGCCGCTGCGTTGGAAAACCAGGCAAAAGCATCTTCATACTTCGGAGGATTTTGACCATAAGCCAATGTCCCCATCATATATTGCGCATCGGGATTTTTAGCTTGCGCCGCGGTTGCCAGCAATTCCATGGCTTTGGTTTCATCTTTTTCTACGCCTTCCCCTTTTTGATACAACTGGGACAGCTCATAAGCCGCCTGCGGCAGCTTATCGCCCTCCGTCCAAGCACGCGTAAACCACTGAAAAGCCGCGTCATCATGTCGGGCAAACGGATATCCCTGGTGAAAGGCTTGTCCGGCTTCTAACTGGGCTTGCGAATCCCCCTTTTGGGCGCTGTCCAAAACCGTGATAAACCGCGTAATTTCCTCATATAGCTGAGGATCTTCCAGTTTGATGTCGTCCACAGATGTTTGCGCCGGCTCATATCCCTGCGCCGCCGCTTGCATATACCAATACAAGGCTTCTCCCCGGCTTACAGGCACGCCGCCCAGTCCTTGTTCATAAAAACGCCCCCATTCGCTTTGTGCAGCCGCATTTGCGGCATTAGCCGCTACTTGCAAATAAGCCGCCGCTTCTTCCAAATTCTGCGGCACGACTTTCCCTTCAATATAAAGATGCGCCAATTCCCAAGCGGCCTGCATATTCCCGTCTGCCGCGGCTTTGCGATACCATTCGGCAGCCTGTTGGCCGTCCGGCGCTTTCAACCCTGTTCCCGCCGCATACATACCCGCCAATTCAAAAGCCGCCTGCATATCTCCGGCGCGAGCCGCCGCCAACTTCTGTTCAAATACGCGCTGCTGCGGCGTTTTATAAAAAGCAAACCAATAAATCCCCACCAAAACAGCAATGAATAAGAGTATTTTTAAAACTGTTTTCATACTGCCCCCAGACCTGTTAAAAATAAAAGGGAGGAAAACCTCCCTTCTATTATACCTTTACAAATAGACTTTTGACACGCTTTATTTCGTCATTACAAAAGGCATTTGATCCCCCGCCATATAAGTAGGCATTCGCCCGTCCCATTTATCAATGGCTTTGAGCTGCGCTTCCACTTGGCGCAGTTTGATTAAATTATCGGACACCACTTCCCGCTGCAGCCGCAGCGATTTGGCCTCCGCTTCCGCCTGCAAAATTTTTTGTTCCGCCTCTTTTTTTACTTTTTCCACCAAGTTGGTGGCGCGTTTGGCTTCCTGTTCGGCAATTTGTTTTTCTTCCACCGCTTTTAAAAACTGGGGCGAAAACTCAAAATTCGTAATGGCAATATCAGAAACAATGACTTCTTTTTCCTTCATTTTTTCTTTCAAAATCCGATCCAGCTCTCTCGCCACTTCCACCCGGTTAGAGATCAAGCTGTCCGCCGAGTATTTGGCGATGACCGCCTTCGTCCATTCCTCCACCATCGGCTTAAGAACCGTTAAAGTATATTCCGGTCCCAAATTTCGGTAAATGGATTCAATCGTGTCCGGCAGAATACGATGGTTGATCGCCAAGGTTAAGCCCACCGTCTGTAAATCCTTGGAGAAAGCTTCCGTTTCAAAAGAATCTTTTTTGATGCGAACCGAAAATTTTTCTACCGTATCAATAAACGGAAGTTTAAAATGCAGCCCTTCCCCATAAGCGCCCACAATTTTACCAAACCGGAGTTTTACCGCCACATTCCCGGCCGACACGGTAAAAAAGGCGCCAAAAGCCATAAACAATACAACCAATAATACGACGGGTACAGCTATTTTTTTCCAATCCAATTGAATCGGGGTGATATTTCTCATCGTTGCTCCTTTTCTCCCTGACGGGACATATTATATTACAGTGGTTTTGAAGGGTTAAAAAAGCCCTGCCTACCCAGCAAGGCTTTTGCGAACACATAAAACTACATATGCTTCTTTTTGACTTTCATACGCGCAATGGCTTGTTTGATTTCCAACTCGGCCAGTTCAAAATCAATATCGGCGTCTTTGCGTGAAAGCGATTCTTTGGCGGCTTTAATTTTTTGTTTTTCCACTTCCTCATCGATTTCGTCAGCCAGATCCGCTCCTTCCGCAAACACGTTGACCACGTTATTTAACACTTCTACAAACCCGCCCAATACGGCGAATTCTTCTTCTTTTCCGTCTTTTTTATAACGCAGCGAACCCATACCCAGCTGCACAATCGTTTTGATATGCCCGGGCAATACGCCCATCTCACCCAGCAAAGCAGGCAGGACAACCATATCCACTTTCAGGTTGGAGATGAGCTGTTTTTCCGGCGTAATCAGGTTCAGGGTCAATTTTTTAGACATAGCTTACTCTTTGTCTTTGACTTTTTCGTAATTTGCAAGCACGTCTTCTATGCCGCCGCACATATAGAAGCAGGATTCCGGAATATGGTCATACTCGCCGGCCACAATGCCTTTAAAGGCTTTAATGGTATCGGACAGTTTGACGTATTTACCCGGATGTCCGGTAAACTGTTCGGCCACCGAGAACGGCTGCGAGAGGAACTTTTGGATTCTTCTGGCGCGCGCCACGGTTTTTTTATCTTCGTCGGACAATTCGTCCATACCCAAGATGGCGATAATATCCTGCAAGTCTTTGTATTTCTGCAGCACTTGACGCACGCTCTGCGCCACGTTGTAATGTTCTTCGCCAATGATGCGCGGATCCAAAATGCGCGACGTGGAATCCAACGGATCTACGGCCGGATAAATACCCAAGCTGGCAATCTGACGAGAAAGAACCGAGGTAGAATCCAAGTGAGTAAACGTAGCGGCCACGCCGGGGTCGGTCAAGTCGTCGGCGGGCACATAAACCGCCTGAATAGACGTAATAGCGCCTTTTTTGGTGGACGTAATACGTTCCTGCAGGTTGCCGATTTCGGTGTTGAGCGTCGGCTGATAGCCTACGGCCGAAGGCATACGGCCTAACAGCGCGGACACTTCGGAGTTAGCCAACACAAAGCGGAAAATGTTATCCAAGAACAAAAGTACGTCTTGCCCTTTGACGTCGCGGAAGTATTCGGCCTGCGTCAAAGCGGTCAGCGCCACTTTCGCGCGCGCGCCCGGCGGTTCGTTCATCTGTCCATAAACCAGCACCGTTTTATCCAACACGGAGCTGCCGTCAGACAATTTAGATTCGGTCATTTCCAACATCAAATCGTTTCCTTCGCGGCTTCTTTCCCCCACGCCGCCAAACACGGAGCTGCCGTGGTGCTCGCGCGCTACGTTGTTAATCAACTCCATAATAAGCACGGTTTTGCCTACGCCGGCCCCGCCGAACAAACCGACCTTTCCCCCCTTCATATACGGGGCGATCAGGTCAATTACTTTAATACCGGTTTCAAAAATTTCCGGCGTCGGGTTTTGGTCTTCCAGCGAAGGAGCTTCCCGGTGAATGGGCATTTGCATAGCGGCTTTAATGTCGCCTTTGTGATCCTGCGGCTTGCCCAACACGTTCATCAACCGTCCCAAACAGCCTTCGCCCACCGGTACGGAAAGAGGTCCTTCGGTATCTACGGCTTTGGCGCCGCGCTGTAATCCGTCGGTGCTTTCCAGCGCCACACAGCGCACGATTCCATCGCCCATTTGTTGGGCTACTTCGGCTACGATTTTTTTGTCGCCGTCCATTTCTATTTCAATGGCGTTTTCAATGGCGGGCAAGTGTTGTTGTTCAAACTGAATATCTACTGCCGCACCAATGATTTGAATTACTTTTCCAGTCTTCATATCGTTTCCTGTATCTAAATTAACTGTTCAGAGCTTCCGCTCCGTTGACAATATCCAAAATTTCGTTGGTAATGCCCGCCTGACGCACTTTGTTGAGTTTTACGCCCAACGCCGTAACCAGTTCGCCCGCGTTTTTGCTGGCGGCGTCCATCGCGTTCATCGTAGCCGCCAAGTTAGCCGCCTGGGATTCCAACAAAAACCGGTACATATTCGCTTTAAACAAGCGGGGCACTAAGAGTTTAAAAATGTCCAGCATGCCCGGCTCAAACAGAAAATCGCTTTCTTCTTTTTCATTCGGAATGGCTTCAAAATCAAAAGGCAAAATTTTCTGTTCTACCAAATTTTGGCTGGCCAGGGATTTAAAGTCGTTATAAATCACGGTTACCTGCCCCAGCTTTTGCTCAAAAAACGTTTTGAGCACCGCTTCGCCCAACAACTCGGCATGCGCATACGAAACCTTGGGGAAAATGCCCACGCTTTCATACACCATACGCAGATTCGGCATTTTTAAGCGGGCTAAAAAATCACGCCCTTTTTTACCGACAGCAAAAACAAAGATTTCTTTTTCTTTGTTCTCTTTTAAAAACTGCAGCGCACTGCGCAAAATAACGACATTAAACGAACCCGTCAGCCCTTTGTCGCCCGTAATGACCAAGAGACCGATTTTATTCGGATCTCCCGTTTTATTTACGAAAAATCTTCCCGCCCAGCTTTCGCCTTCTTCGGGCTGCGGCATGGCCAAAATGTCCTGCTTCAAATCGTCCACCATTTCCAGCATTTTTTTGGCAAACGGGCGGGCGGCTTCCATCGCCTCCTGCGCGCGGCGTATGCGGGCGCTGGAGATCATCTTCATCGTCTGCATAATCTGCTGCGTAGATTTGATGGCTTTGATATTTTGCCGTATATCCCTAAGTGATTCCATGGGTATTCCTTATTTGCTGTTGCGGCCTTCCAAAATGGAAACGTAATCGGCAATGCCCGCTTCCAACGAATAATCCGGCTCATAGCCCAATTTTTCCTTGGCCAGCGACATATCCGCCTGCGTTTTAAGCTGGAAAAACGGATACGGATTGTCAATATATTCTGGTTCCAACTTGGTACCCAGCTCCTTATTTAAGCACGCGATAATCGCATTATAATCGCGCGGAATGCCGGTAGCCGCGTTATAGACGCCGGTTTCCTTGCCGTTATTCAGCGCGCACAGGTTGATTTTGACGATATCTTTTACATATACAAAATCGCGCTGCTGTTCGCCATATTTAAATACCCGCGGCCGTTTTCCGGCTTTCATTTGGTTATAAAGCTGATAGACCATGCTGGCCATTTTACCTTTATAATACTCCCCCGGCCCATAGACGTTAAAATAACGCAAACCAATAATGGTCATATCGTTATTGTTTTCGGTAAACTGACGGGCAACATTATCCATGATGGCTTTCGAAAACCCATACACGTTTTCCGGATGGGTCGGCTGCGTTTCCACGTTCGGCACAGGGCCGTTGCCGTAGGTCGCGGCGGAAGAAGCATAAATCACTTTTTTGATTTCGTTTTCCGCGGCGAAATTCAGCAGGTTTTTGAACGCTTCCACATTTTGTTCCATCATCGCTTTTTGATCCATAACGGTGGTATCCGTGATGGCGGCTTCGTGAAAAATGGCGTCAAAATACATATCCGTGGGCATATATTGAAACATATCCGCGGTAATGACGTCGCCTTTAAAGCCAATCAAATTTTTGAAATGACCGTTTTTAGAAAAATCATCTAATACGGTTACTTCATGCCCTTGCGCTTCCAAGGTTTTGGCGATATTGCTGCCGATAAAGCCGGCGCCGCCGGTAACCAGGTATTTCTTTTTCGTTTTAGCGTCCATTTATTTCTCCTGTTTGGCAGGTTTAAAAACCGATTTAAACTCATTGAGCGCGCTGACGATTTTTTCTTCCAGTTCTTTCGTCAGTTCGTTCGCCGCGTTGAGCGCGTCTAACATATCCGGACGATGCGCCCGCGCAAACGCCAGCAGCTGTTTTTCATATTCCAACACGTCGTTTACCTCAATGGAATCCAAATAGCCATGCACGCCGGCGTACAATACCAACACTTCTTCGCCCACTTTAAGCGGCGCATATTGGTTTTGTTTCAAAAGTTCCGTCATGCGTTTGCCGCGGGCAATCTGGCGTTGGGATTCTTTATCCAGTTCGGAACCAAACTGGGCAAATCCGGCCAGTTCCTGGTACTGGGATAAATCAATACGCAGCGTTCCGGCTACTTTGCGCATGGTTTTGCGCTGGGCAGAACCGCCCACGCGCGATACGGACAACCCGACGTTAATGGCCGGCTTAATGCCGCTTAAGAATAAGCTGCTTTCCAGATAAATCTGACCGTCCGTAATGGAAATAACGTTGGTCGGAATATAGGCGGAAACGTCGTTGGCCTGCGTTTCAATAATCGGAAGCGCCGTCAGCGAACCGCCGCCGTTTTCGTTGGACAGCTTGCAGGCGCGTTCCAACAGTCTGGAGTGCAAATAGAAAACGTCTCCGGGATAAGCTTCGCGGCCTGGCGGACGGCGCAGCAACAAGGACATCTGGCGATACGCCTGCGCGTGTTTGGACAAATCGTCATACACAATCAGCACGTCTTTGCCCTGCCACATGAAATACTCGCCGATGGCGCACCCGGCATAAGGGGCGATATATAACAAAGAAGCCGGATCCGACGCTGTGGCCGAGACGACCACCGTATAATCCATCGCTCCGAAATCGGTTAACGTTTTGACTACTTGCGCGACTGTACTTTGCTTCTGGCCGACGGCTACATAAATACAAATGCAGCGTTCGGATTCGGGGATATTTTTTTGGTTGATAATGGTATCCACCGCAATGGCGGTTTTACCGGTTTGACGGTCGCCGATGATGAGTTCGCGCTGGCCTTTGCCGATTGGCACCATCGCGTCAATGGCTTTGATACCGGTTTGCAGCGGCTGTTTGACGGGCTGGCGATCAATAATACCGGGAGCCACGATATCCAAAGGCATCGTTTTATCGGTTTTGATGGAGCCTTTTCCGTCCAAAGCGTGTCCCAACGGATCTACCACGCGGCCAATCATATCCGCCCCTACGGGGATACTGATGACCTGTCCGGTGCGTTTGACGGTATCACCTTCATGCACTAAATGATCCGGCCCCATCAGCACACAGCCGACGTTGTCATACTCCAGGTTAAGCGCCATACCCTGCACGCCGTTGCCGAAGTCCACCAGTTCCGAAGCTTTTACGTTATTTAAACCGTGTACGCGCGCAATGCCGTCGCCTACTTGGATAACGGTACCCACTTCGCTGATGTCGGCGGAAGTATCAAAATGTTCTATCTTTTCTTTAATGATATTCGTTATTTCTTCAGGTCTTATTGCCATATTGCTACCGTCTTAATGAGTCAATTCTTCTTGCAGTTTCGTCAACCGCCCCTGCAAACTGCCGTCTATAAGTTCGCCTTGGCACCGAATTTTAAGCCCGCCGAGCAGCGAGGCATCGGTCGAAAACGACGCTTTTACTTTTCCCCCATAGCGTTCCGCCAAAGCGGCTTCCGTTCGCGTTTGTTGTTCACGGCTCAACGCACGGGCAGACACCACTTCCGCACGCACAATGCCCAAACGCGCATCTAACAGTTCCCCCACACGATGGGCAACGGCTTCTAACAAAGCGTATCGTTTTGCCTCAATCAACAGTTCGATAAACGAGGCCGTTTCCGGCGCGGTCTGCAAAGCCGCCGCCGCCACCTGCTTTTTTTGCTGGGTCGTTACACGCGGGCTGGTCATATACGCCTGTACGGACGACAAGACCTTCGCTGCGGTCTGCAATTGCTGCGCCCGCAATTCGGCTTGTTCGTTTGTAGCGCTTAAGTTGTTATAAGCGGCCGCGTAACGCTGCACCGCGATTCTGTCTGAACTGTTCATATATTACTTCGCTTTAATCTCTTCCAACACGCGGTCCACTACGCTTTTGGCGGAAGTTTCATTCATCTGTTGCTGCACCACTTTCGAAGCCGCCAATACCGCGGTACGGGCAATTTCATCGCGTACTTCGCAAAGCGCTTTGTTTTTTTCCGCTTCAATTTGCGCTTTGGCTTGTTCCAATAAGCGTTCGGACTGTTCTCTCGCGGCAGAAATAATTTGTTCTTTCTGCGTTTCTCCTATTTTGACGGCTTCCGCCATTCGCCGAGCGGCTTCATCGGAAATTTGAGACAATTTTTCGTCCAGTTCACGCTTAATGGTTTCCGCGGCGCTGCGGGCGTCCTGCGCCTGTTTTTTGTCGTCGGCAATTTGCTGTTCGCGTTTTTCCAAACCGCCAATAATACGGTTCCACGCAAATTTCTTCAGCAAATACACCAGTAACAAAAAGTTACAGACGGTTAACACCAACACGCCGTAGTCCGGCTTTAACAAATCTTCCATAATCGTTTCGTCCTAACGGATTATTTGAGTACAAGCGTCAACAAGCAGATGACCAACCCCAACATAGCGGCGCCTTCCAAGAGGGCGGCGATGACAATCATCGTAGAACGCAAATCAGCACCGGCTTCCGGCTGACGGGCAATCCCTTCCAAAGCGGCATTCCCAATTTTGCCTAAACCTAAACCAGCCCCGATCACAACTAAACCGGCGCCAATACCAGCTGCAATATATTTCAGTGCTACGAGTTCCATAATTATTTTCTCCTTTTCGGGCAAACGCCCGTTCATCGTTTTTAAAATTAATGCGTATGAATGACCGATCCGGCAAAAATACTCGTTAACAGCGTAAACACATACGCCTGTAAAAACGCCACTAACAATTCCAGACAAGTCATAAAAAGTTCCAGCCCCATCGCCGGCAGCAGCGCTCCCGCGCCTGCAGCAATATGCATCTGCCCCACTACAAAAATGATGAGCAGCAAACAAATCAGCACCATATGCCCCGAAAGCATATTGGCAAACAAACGAATCGCCAGCACGCATACTTTAATAATCATGCTGACTACTTCCAGCGGAAAAATCAAAGGCACTAACCAACCGGGCGTACCCGAAGGAATAAATCCTTTTAAAAAGCCTATAATCCCATGAAACTTAAGCCCACAATACAAAATAAGGCCGCCGGAGCATAACGCCAGCGCCGCGGTAACAGATATATTGGCCGTAGCCGTTTTCATATTCGGAATTAAGCCGGCCAGCGCACTGCAGAGCACAAACAGAAACAGCGTACAAAAATAAGGCAAAAAAGTTTTCCCTTCTTTGCCCATATTGGGCAAGACAATACCGTCGCGGATAAAAAGAACATATTCTTCCATCAGCGTAGTCAGCAATCGGCCGGCGCGGCTTTGGCGGCCTAACGAAATCCAATGAAGCCCCAACAACAAAACCAAGCTGACCGCCAACAAAGTAACGGTATGTGTGGTAACCGGAATGCGGAAACCAGACAGCGTAACCCCCCAATCGTGGTCTAAAATATGGTGAGAAATAATTTCAGCGACGTCCATCTTTCTGTTCTGCCTTCTTTAAATTTATGTTTTGTTTCGTCATCTTCCCGGCCGCGCGGATAATTTGATACAACCCCAACGCAAACCCCGCAGCTGCGCCCGCCAACAAACACCACGGGAACGTTTCCCATCGTTTATCCAGCCAATAACCCACACCCGTACAAAGCGCTTCCGAAACGGCAAATTCCATGCCCAGTGTGGTAATTTCCCAATGATCCTGTTTGGTAAAAGGGCCTAACATCTAAAATCCCCCGGTTTATTTACCGAGCGGTAAGTATATGTATATTATAAAAAACTTTCGCTAAAAAAGCTATTCTTTTTCTGCGAAAAAGGGCTTACTTTTATTGTATTAAATCTGGAGCACGCCGAAAATCTTTTATACATAAAAACGCCCCGCCTCAATCAGCGGGGCGTTCTGACAGAAACTTCGTTATACCGCGTATGTAAAAATTTTACTTTCATAGGGATTTAAATGCAATTCATACCCCTGTGCAAGCGATTGCGGCGTAACGGTTATTTTGGTACCCGTCAGTTCTTCGGTAATTTGACTGCCGGGGCCATACACTCCCTTCATGGATAATCTTCCTTTGGCAGGCGCACCGCTATAATTGATTACAATCATTTTTCCGGTATTACGTTGCTTCCACTGCCAGGCCAAGATATTACGGTAGGAATCCTCTCCCATGGAAAAAGCCGTCACATCACGCATGGACCACTGCCCGCCGTGAAAAGCCGGATCCGACGCAATATGCAACAATTTTTCATAATAACCGGCCACTTCTCGATTCGTTTCAAAATCATCTTTGATGTATTGAATCGGCATTCGTTCCGGACGGCCTAACAACTGAAACAAATGAAACATACGCGCACCGGGCAGTGTGGCGATAATGGTACTGGCCGCAAGGGATTTTTCTTTTCCAAACGCTTTTAAGCTTTCTTCTTCATCGTGATTGGCCGTAAAGCGAATGGAACGCATTTGGAATAAATGTTCCGCACCCAAGTGGCCTTTGATATTTTCCGGGTTGGAAAAGCGGAGGCGGTCATACAATACCTTATCGTATGTATAATCAAACCCCAGCTCTTGGATATCCCATTCCAAGCCCCAATATACTTCGGCAATAAAAATAAATTCAGGGTATTTGTCGTGTACGGCCGTTAATGCCTGGTGCCAAAATTCTTCTTTGGGCAGCTCTCCGCCAATAAATTCCCACCAGGTATCGCGGTGCACTTTGTTGAGCGACAACATCGCCATATCGCAACGTACTCCGTCGCACATTTCGGCAACATGCAACAGGTTTTTTAGCATAAATGCGCGCGTTTTGGGATTAAAATAATTCAGCTGGGCAGTATCTGTCCATGGAGCAAAATACGGGTCGCGCCCGTGTGCAATATAGACGCCGTCTGCATTTTTAAAAAACCAGTCTTTATGGACGTGCGGTTCCTGTTTGCCGGTATTAATATATAAATCCGGATCGGAAGTAACCGTAGGACTGTCAATGGCGGTATGGTTCCCCACAAAATCCAACAACAAATTGATTCCTAACCCATTTAATTTTTCCCGCAATACCGCCAAAGCCGCGTTTCCCCCCAAAGCCTCATCTACATTGTACTCATAAACGGCGTAGGGAGAAGCCGTAATATCTTCCGGTTTAAAATCGGATTTAATGGCACGGATTTGAGATTGAATTTCCGGATTTGCCCGCGCCGTCTGTTCGGCAACCGGACTCAATTTCCACACCCCCATAAACCAAATAGCATCAAACCCTAACTCTTTGGTCCGCTGCCAGTACTCGTCAGGCACTTCCGCCAACGTAAGCGCATGACCATACCGCGCTTCCAGGCGTTTTAGCCACGAGCGCGTATTAATCTCCAAAATATGCGGATTTGTCCTCATAATAGATTTCCCCTATCTTTTTTATAGCACTTTCGGGAACGCTTGTAAACCTTTTTTTTACCGTACGGTAACTTTTTTAGGCGGGCGGGTTTTTTCTTCTCAAAATGAAAAAACTTCCGCCCTCTGGTAAGAGGGCGGAAGCTAAATCGCAGCGGAAAAACGCTCTATTTTGAGGATTCTTCCGGCTCGTTTTCTTCTTCGTCTTTGACGACCGGAGCAATACGGGCGATTTTGTCGCCGGGTTCCAGCTTGGCCAACGTAACTCCTTGGGCGTTGCGGCTGACGGAGCGGATATCGGCGCAGCGGACGCGGATCGTCATCCCTTTTTCGGTAACGATCATTAAGTCTTTGCTTTCGTCCACCAGTTTAATGCCGACGACCGAGCCGTTGCGCGCGCTGGTTTTAATGGTGATCACACCCATTCCCCCGCGGTTTTGGCGTTTGTATTCGCTAAATTCGGTGCGTTTTCCAAAGCCGTTTTCGCAGACGGACAGCACATCGGGCTGCGGCTCGTCGTTGGGCGCATGTTCCATACCCACGACTACGTCGCCTTGCGCCAAGTTGATGGCGCGTACGCCTTTGGCCGGGCGTCCCATGCAGCGCACCTGGTTTTCGTCAAACCGAATGGATTTGCCGTTTTTGGTGGCTACGATGATATCGGATTTGCCGTGCGTCGTTTGTACCCCAACGAGCACGTCGCCTTCTTCCAACCCGATCGCAATAATGCCGGTGCGGCGGATATTGGCAAATTCGCTCAGTTCCACGCGTTTAATACTGCCATAGCGGGTGCACATCGTCAGATAGGTGTTTTCGCAGTGTTTGGGGTTAAATTCCTCAATGGCGACTGCAGAAGTAACTTTCTCTTCGCCCGTCAGCTGCAGCAAGTTCACGATGGCTTTTCCTTTAGACATACGATTACCTTCGGGAATTTCAAACGCGCGCAGCGCAAATACGCGGCCGCGGTTGGTAAACATCAAAATCGTAGCGTGCGACGACGTGATGAAGAGATGTTCCATAAAGTCTTCTTCTTTCGTCTTGCTGCCGATGATGCCTTTTCCGCCGCGGTTTTGGCTCTTGTACGTGGAGAGCGGAATGCGTTTGGCGTAACCGTCGTTGGAAATGGTAATGACGACGTCTTCCTTCTCAATTAAATCTTCCATGGAGAAGTCCGTTACGTCTGAGCCGATTTCCGTGCGGCGCGGATCGCCGTAGTCTTTTTTTAGCTCTTGGAGTTCTTCCACGATGATATCCAAAATTTTCTGCGGGTTGCCCAAAATATCCTGCAAGTCGGCAATTAATTTGAGCAAGTCCTTGCGCTCGTTTTCAATCGCCAAAGCAGACAGCTGGGTCAGCTGGTGCAAGCGCATATCCAAAATGGCCTGCGCCTGTACTTCCGAAAGCGAAAAGCGCGCCATAAGCGTAAATTTGGCTTCGGTCGGGTCTTTGGCTTTGCGAATAATGGCGACCACTTCGTCCATATTGGCAATCGCCACCAATAACCCGTTTAATACGTGTTCGCGTTTCTGGGCTTTGTTTAAATCAAATTTCGTACGGTTGGTAACGATTTCCTGGCGGTGTTTGACATAGGCCTTCATTACTTCCTTCAACGAAAGCACGCGCGGGCGTCCGTCCACAATCGCCAACATATTGACGGGGAAAGAAGTTTGCAGCTGCGTATGTTTGAACAAGTGATTGAGTACCACCTGGGCGTTCCCGTCGCGTTTGACTTCGATTACGAGGCGCATTCCGCGGCGGTCCGACTCGTCGCGGATATCGGAAATATCGGTTACTTTTTTATCGCGCACCAAAGTAACAATGCTTTCAATGAGTGCGGTTTTATTGACCTGATACGGAATAGCCGTTACGATAATGGCTTCGCGTCCGTTTTTGCGCTGCTCAATTTCCGTGGTGGCCTGCACTTTGACGCTGCCGTGACCCGTTTCAAAATACTCATAAATTCCTTTCGTGCCGCGGATGATCGCACCCGTCGGGAAATCCGGCCCTTTGATGATTTTCATCATCTCTTTGGTGGAAATATCCGGGTTTTGAATATACGCGATGATTCCGTCGCACACTTCGCCCAGGTTATGGGTGGGAATGTTGGTGGCCATACCGACGGCGATACCAGACGAACCGTTTACCAACAAAGCCGGCAGTTTGGCCGGCAAAACGGAAGGTTCCATCAATGAACCGTCGTAATTGGGAATCATTTTGACGGTATCTTTATCCAAGTCGCCCAACATTTCTTCGGAAATGCGCTGCAGGCGGCATTCGGTGTAACGCATAGCGGCGGCGGAGTCGCCGTCAATGGAACCGAAGTTGCCCTGTCCGTCAATCAAGGGTTTGCGCAGGGAGAAATCCTGCACCATGCGCACCAGCGTATCATAGACGGCGCTGTCGCCGTGTGGATGGTACTTACCCAACACGTCGCCTACTACACGAGCGGATTTTTTGTAGGCTTTGTTGTATTTCAAACCCATTTCATTCATGGAATATAACACGCGGCGGTGTACGGGTTTTAGCCCGTCGCGCACGTCGGGCAACGCACGCCCGACGATCACGCTCATCGCGTAGTCGATGTAATACGAACGCATTTCACCGGCGATGTCGCGCTGTTGGATATTGCCAAACAAGTCCACATTGGCGTTTTGGGCTTGAGGCTGGTTGTTCATTTCTTCACTCATTTAAAAATATCTCCTGTTACGGATAAATCCTTGTTCCGAACGGGTGTTTTCCCGCCCGAAAAAAATTAAATATCCAAGTTCTTTACTTCCAGCGCGTGCGATTGAATAAAATCGCGGCGCGGTTCCACGCGGTCGCCCATGAGCATCGTAAATGCCTGCTCGGTATCGGCGGCGTCGTTGATTTTAACTTGGATCAGTTTGCGTTTGGCCGGATCCATCGTGGTTTCCCACAATTGTTCGGGGTTCATTTCCCCTAACCCTTTGTAACGCTGAATCGTAGCGCCCGCGGAAGCGGCTTCCTTGACCGCATGCAAGAGTTCCGCCAAGCTGTACACCAAAGCATCGGTTTTGCCGTTGTTGACTTTAAACAGCGGGTTAACGCGGTCTTTTTCACTTTGAATAACCGGATATTGCGCAAAGGTAAACCCAAACGCTTCCATCTTCTTCTCGTCAGCCAGCAATTTGCCAAACTCAAATAAACTTTGGTGTTCGGGAATTAAACTGTCGTTGCTGATGGCATCTACATCTACGCCGTCGGCCGCCAGTTCTTCGCGTTTTTCCTGCATATACTGGTTTTCATAGTCGCGGTATTCCTGTTCCGCATAGAAATAGCGGAAACCGCCGCTTTTGAGCGGAATGCGATAGACCGGCACTTTGCCTTCGGCCAAAAACGCCATAAAATCAGCCAACGTGATATTTTTTACTTCCAATTTGCCTAACACATCTTCCACGTCGCGCAAAACTTTCAGCAGATCGCGCAATTCTTCGGTACTTAAGGCTTCGTTTTTCTTGGTATCCGTTACGGTAACGGTCGCCAAGCCTTCTTTCAGCAGCCACTGCTGCATTTGTTCTTCGGTCTGCAGGTATTGTTCTATTTTGCCTTTTTTAACTTTGTACAACGGCGGCTGCGCTAAATAAATATGTCCGCCGTCAATGAGCGGTTTTAACTGACGGTAGAAGAACGTTAAAAGCAGGGTAGAAATATGTTGTCCGTCCACGTCGGCATCCGCCATTAAAATAATTTTGTTGTAGCGCAGTTTGGAAATATCAAATCCGCCTTCGCCTTCCCCTACGCCCGTACCGACGGCGGCAATTAAGTCGCGCACCGTATCGCTGGACAAAATTTTCACAAGCGGGGCTTTTTCTACGTTTAAAATTTTACCGCGCAGCGGCAGAATCGCCTGGAACACGCGGTCGCGCCCTTGTTTGGCCGAACCGCCGGCGGAGTCCCCTTCCACGAGGAAGAGTTCGCACTTGGCGGAATCGCGTTCCTGACAATCGGCGAGTTTACCGGGCAATCCCCCCCCTTCCAACGCGCCTTTGCGGCGGGTTAAATCGCGCGCTTTGCGCGCCGCTTCGCGCGCCACGGCGGCGCCTACGCATTTTTCGCAAATGGCGCGGGCCGTTTTGGGGTTTTCTTCAAAGAATGTGGCCAACGTATCGCTGACGACGGAGCGAACGATCCCTTCCACTTCCGAATTGCCGAGTTTGGTTTTGGTCTGCCCTTCAAACTGCGGGTGCGGAATTTTAACGGATAAAACCGCCGTTAAACCTTCTTTAATATCGTCGCCGGTAACGGATACGTCTTTATGTTTGGAAATGTTGTTGTTTTTGATGTATTCGTTAATAATACGGGTTAAAGAGCTGCGAAAACCGCTTAAATGCGTTCCGCCTTCCACCGTGTGAATGTTGTTGACGAACGAAAATACGTTTTCGGAATAACTTTCGTTGTACTGAATCGCAAACGAAATATAATTGTCGCCGACTTCTTTGGTCAGATAAATCGGTTCCGGATTGATGACGGTTTTGTTGGTATTTAAGTATTTAACGAATTGGGCAATACCGCCTTCAAAATGGAAAGTAACGGTTTGATTGTCTTCTTTGCGTTCGTCGGTATAGATAATTTTGACGCCGGCGTTTAAGAAAGCCAATTCGCGCAGGCGGTTGCCGATCGTTTCGGAAGAAAAAGAAAGTTCGCCAAAAATTTCTTTATCGGCGTGAAACGTGACTTTCGTACCGTGTTCGTCGGTATCACCGATGACTTTTACCGCTTCTTCGGGTTTGCCGCGGTGATAGCGCTGAAAGTGGATTTTTCCGTTGCGGCGCACTTCTACTTCCATTGTATCGGAAAGAGCGTTTACGCAGGAAACGCCCACCCCGTGCAACCCGCCGGACACTTTATAAGCGCCGCTGTCAAACTTACCGCCGGCGTGTAAAACCGTCATTACGACTTCCAGCGCGGACTTATTGCGAAGTTTGGGATCTTTGGCGTTCTTCATCGGATCAACCGGAATACCGCGGCCGTCATCTTGAATAGAACACGTCATATCGTCTTTAATGGTAACGGTAATGGTGGTCGCGCCGCCGGCTAAAATTTCGTCTACCGAGTTGTCTACCACTTCGTACACCAAATGGTGTAAACCGGGCAGCCCCGTAGAACCAATGTACATGGCCGGACGTTTGCGTACCGCTTCCAAACCTTCTAAAACGGTAATTTTGGAAGAATCATAATCCTTCTCTTTTTGTTCTTCTGTCATGGAAAACTCCTTAATAAAAATACGGCTAAATGGTTTATTGGATTTCTATTTTTTTAATCCAAGGTTTTTCAAAATGTTTATTTAATTCTGTAATTAGCTGCTGACGGCGCGCTACTAATTCATTTTTCGCGACGGATACTTTGACTTGCACATACAACGTATCTCCCTGAACCGCCTTCAGCACCCAAAAACGGCTTTTGAGGCCGACTAACTGCTTCCACACATGATCTAAAATCATCAGTCGGTTTAATTGTTTTGAAAGTTTATTGTAACCCGACTCTAATTCCTGTGCGCAATGCCAATTTTTTCGGGGAGGCTGTCCAAATTTCATCACGCTTTTACCGGCATAATTACATATTTAAAGGTCGGATCCCCTACCGGTTCCACTAATACCGGCTGAGAAGCGTTGATAAACGAAAAAGAAACTTTCTCCGTCGATATATTCTTTAATACGTCAATAATATACTGCGGATTAAAAGCCGTATCAAATACTTCCTGCGTATATTCAATGGGAAGTTCGTCGGTAAATTCCATATTCTGCGAATTGGAGGAAACCGTCAGCGTATTATTTTCCAACTTATATTTCACCACGCTTCCAAATTCCCCCGCACACAATGCTGCCCGCCGAGTAGAAGCCAACAATTCTTTGGAAAATACTTCAAACCCGATATTTTTTTTGGTGGGAATTACTTGGTTGTAATTCGGAAAATTGCCTTCAATCAACCGGGAAATAAAAGTGGTTTCGTTCATCATAAAACTGACTTGGTTGGAGGACACATTTACTTCAATTTTACTGTCTTTTCCGGGTTTCGCGATGGTAATATAGCGGCATACTTCCGTCAGCACTTTGGTGGGAATAATAATTTTAAATTCTTTGCTGCCGGGCAACGCTTCGTGAGAAGCAACCGCCAAACGGCCGCCGTCGGTCGCCACAATTTCAAATTTTTCCGCCGTATTATTCCAGAGCAACCCGTTTAAAATATAGCGGGTTTCCTGGGTGGAAGCGGAAAAAACGGTTTTTTCAATCATTTGCTGCAGCAACAGCGGATCCAATACCACGCTGTTGGCGTGTTCCACTTCGGGAATAGCCGGATATTCGGATTTCGGAATACCAATCACCCAAAATTTACTTTTCCCTGATTTGATGTGAAATTTATTATTTTCATCGCTGTAGAGATTAATTTCTTTATCGTCAGGAAGATTTTTGATAATTTCAGCAAATTCTTTCATCGGAACGGTTAAGCTGCCTTCTTCTACTATTTCGGCGTTGACGTAATGAACGGTAGCCATTTCCATATCCGTACGAACGAGTTTTAATTTACCGTTTTGAGCTTCTAATAAGAAGTTGTGCAAAATCGGAATGGTGGTTCGGGACGAAACACCTGCAGAAACAATCTGAATGCCTTCTAAAAGAGTTGCTTTAGTGATATTTATTTTCATATTTTTAATCTCTATATATATAACTTGTTTATGGTGTGGATACTGTTAATTTTCCTATACATTTCTAAATCTGGTTTTGTGCATAAATTCTTTTTTTTATTCACAGTATGCACTTTTAAAAAAAAGATCCTCTGTTTGGTGGGGTTATAAAACGCTTATCCACTGTTTTTTATTTTTTATCCACAGCTTTAATATCCAAAATAATTTGATTGATTTCCGCGGCAAAAAAAGGATCAGCTTCCACTCTTTCTTTGACGGTGTCGCGTGCATGAACGACGGTGCTGTGATCGCGGTTGAATTCGCGGCCGATTTCCGGCAAAGACAGGTCGGTTAATTCCGTGGTTAAATACATCGCAACCTGACGCGGCCAGGCAATCGACTGGGTTTTCCGTTTGGAATTAAAATCTTCCATTTTTATATTAAAATGTTTGCCTACTATTTTTTTAATGGAATTTACGTTAATAGACAAATCCGTTTCATTGGTTAAAATGTCGGCCAATAATTCTTTTGCAATGGCTATCGTGGGTACAATCCCGTGCATATTGCAATAAGCTACCAACCGAAACAGAGAACCTTCCAACTCGCGGATATTGGTTTGAATCCCCTCCGCAATAAAAGCCAGTACATCGTCGCCGATGTCAAAATTGGTGGAGTCGCGTTTTTGGCGCAGAATGGCGATACGCGTTTCTAAATTCGGACGCTTTACTTCGGCAATAATGCCCGATAGCAACCGAGAAGAAAGACGTTCGTCCAAATCCAGTTGTTGGGGGGTTCTGTCTGAAGATAACACAATTTGTTTTCGGCTTTCAAATAAAGCGTTAAACGTGTAAAAAAATTCTACTTCGCTGGCGGATTTTCCGGCCACAAATTGAATATCGTCCATTAAAAAACAATCCAGCGAGCGGTACTTTTTGCGGAAACTTTCCGAAGATTTATTTTGCAACGCTTCAATATATTCACTGACAAATTCTTCTCCGGACATATATAAAACTTTAGCGTTCGGATTGGTTTTTAAAATTTGGTTTCCAATCGCATGCAGCAAATGGGTTTTTCCTAATCCGGGGGCGGAATAAATCACCAGCGGATTATTTTCGCGGTTTCCTAATTTATTGACGACGGCTTCAGCCGCTTTATACGCAAATCGGTTGGAAGGAGATTCGATAAAATTATCAAATGTGTAAGAAGAATTTAACCGCGACGCAAAAGGATTTCTTTTTAAGACGGGTGTTGCGGCGGCCGGTGCCGGAATCACGTCCTGCGCGGAATTAATGATGGGGGCTGCCGATTGGGCGGCGTATTGATATACGACGTTAATCTCGGCGCCTAAATGTTTTAAAAAAGCGTCTTTAATAATCGTTTCATAACGTTCGCGTATGGTATTTCCCCAAAATTGGTTGGGAAGGGTAATAGTAAGGAGGCTGTTGTCGTATGAAAATTTTGCTGGATTGAGCCACATATCATACGGAGCTTTACCTATAATATTTTCAATATCTTTAAATACAGGAACCAATTCCGGGTAAGCTTGTAAATTTTCCACAATCACGCCACCAAAAAAAAGATTACTTAAATATTACCACTTATTGAAAAACAGGTCAATGGCTGAAAAATTAAAAATAGCTTTAAAATGAGCAAAACTGCGTCAATTTCGCTGTTTTTATTTTTAAGCCTCTTTCCTATTACCAACCTGTTAAGGGTTTTAAAATAGATTTTAAGAGCAAAAAAGTTTTTGTGCGGCCGAATGATCAAAATAGTTACTTTTTTAGCTTGTATAATGCAGGAAGTATATCTATAATAAGGAAGTTTACGAGTGGGTGCAGTATGATGTATGATATTAATAGGAAAAATTATTAATAAAAAACGGTAATTATGAAAAAAATAACGTTTAATGGATTACCGGCGGTGGTAACCGGGCAGATGCTTAAACCGGGGGATAAAGCGCCGTTTTTTCAACTGATAGGAAATTCGTTAGAGGCAATTACGCCCGAACGATTTGCGGGGAAAATACTGGTTATTTCGTGCGTACCGTCGTTGGATACGCCGGTGTGTAGTTTGGAAACCCAGCGTTTTAACCAAGAAGCGGATCGGCTGCCGGGCGAGGTGTGGATCTTGACGGTCAGTCGCGATTTACCGTTTGCCCAAGCCCGCTGGTGTGCGGCCCATGGAGTAAAGAAGATACAAACCGCCTCGGATTATCGTGATTATGGATTTGCCCGCGATTATGGCGTCTTGCTGGAAGATTTGGGATTATTGACACGGGCCGTATTTATTATCGACAAACAAGGTATAATAAAATATATCCAGTTTGTTCCCGAAGTAACGCAAGAGCCGAACTATGAAGAAGTTCTTGCAGAAATAAAAAAGTTATTATAAGGGGAGAAAAAGATGACGAAATTAAATGAAATTTATAAATGTTCCGTTTGCGGAAATATGGTGGAGATGGTACACGCGGGCGCGGGGGAACTTGTGTGCTGCGGGCAGCCGATGAAATTGCAAAATCCAGGTACTACCGACGGAGCGACCGAAAAACATGTACCGGTAATTGAAAAAATTGAGGGGGGATATCGGGTAAAAGTCGGCAGTGCGGCGCATCCGATGTTGGAGGCGCATTATATTGAATGGATTGAACTGATTTGTGAAAAATGCGGCAAGGTGCAGCGCAAATACTTAAAACCCGGTGAAGCGCCGGAAGCGGAATTTGAAACGCCGTCGGATAAAGTATTGGCGCGCGAGTATTGCAATTTGCACGGGCTGTGGGAAAAAGAAAATTAATTTTACGCGCCCTTCTGTTGAAGGGCGCGAGTTCACTTTAGGAGAAAGCAACTTATGATGGAAGCGGTAAAGATTTCAGATCATGTATATTGGGTGGGTGCGATTGATTGGAATATTCGGGATTTTCACGGGTATTCCACCAAACGCGGTACGACGTATAACGCGTACTTGGTAATGGGGGAAAAACCCACGCTGGTGGATACGGTCAAAAAAGAATTTTACGGCGAGATGATGGAACGTATCCAAAGCGTGATTGATCCGAAAAAAATCAAAATTATTATTTCCAACCATTCGGAAATGGATCACTCCGGCGCGTTGCCGCAAGCCGTCAATTATATCCAGCCCGACGAAGTGTATGTATCGGATATGGGATTTAAAGATATTACGGCGCAGTTCCACTGTGATCTGAAATTAAAAACCGTAAAGACCGGCGACCGGATTGACGTCGGCGGGGACACCATCTCGTTTGTAGAAGCGCGTATGCTGCACTGGCCGGACAGTATGTTTTCGTATTTGGAAAAAGAAAACATTTTGTTTACCAACGACGTATTTGGTATGCATTATGCCACCAGCAAATTGTTTGACGACGAAAACGAAGAACGCCTGTGGCTCTACGAAGCGGAAAAGTATTATGCCAATATCGTGTTGCCTTATTCGGATATTGTCTTGCGCTTTTTGGGGCAGGTGCAAAAAATGGGGCTTTCTCCGCGGATGATCGCGCCGGATCACGGTTTTATTTGGCGCAAAGATCCGTCTAAAATTGTCAATTTGTATGCCAAATGGGCGACGCAAGCGCCCAAAAATAAAGCGCTGGTCGTTTATGATACGATGTGGGGCAGTACGGAAAAAATGGCCAATTATATTACCGACGGACTGCGGGCGGGGGGAACGGAAGTCAAACAGCTTTCTATGCATTCCAACCATCGCAGCGACGTAGCGACGGAACTCTTGGACGCCGGCGCGCTGCTGATTGGTTCGCCGGTACTCAACAATCAGATTTTCCCGGCGATGGCGGACGTACTTTGCTATTTAAAAGGCTTGCGTAAAAGGGGACTCATCGGCGCGGCGTTTGGGTCGTACGGGTGGAACGGGTCTCCGATAGACGAACTTACAAAAACGTTAGAAAGTATGGGCGCGGAAGTGGTTGCCCCGGCGGTCAAATCGCCGTTTGTTCCCGACGAGAAAGTAAAACAAGCTTGCTGGGATTTAGGGATTGCAGTCAGCCAAAAACTGGCGGAAAAAGTAAAATAGGAGCGGGGGTATGTCAGTACAAGACATCAACGAAGGGCTTCATTACGTTACCTATGGGCTGTATATTGTTTCTACCGCCGACGGAGAAAAGAAAAACGGGTTAATCGTCAATACCGTTTTTCAGGTAACGGCCGATCCCGCGCGGATTGCCATTTCCGTCAATAAAAACAGCCTGACGCACGAAATGATTTTAAAAAGCCGCGTCTTTGCCGCGATGCCTTTGGAACAAGAAACCCCGCTGACGTTTATCGGTATTTTTGGTTTTAGGACGGGACGTACGTTTGATAAATTTGCGAACGTTCCTTTTAAGACGGGATTTTTAGGCTGTCCCGTCGTTACCGAGCATACGCTTTCATATATGGAAGCGGAAGTATGCCAAACCCTAGACGTGGGAACGCATACGTTGTTTATCGGACAGGTAAAAGATGCCGGGGTCATAAAACCTCACGGCACGGCGTTGACGTATGATTATTATCACAATGTCATCAAAGGCAAAACGCCGGCGGGTGCGACGCATCGTTAATTTAGTGTAAAAATAAAAAGGAGAAAAATCGTATGGTAAAATATGTTTGCGAAATTTGTGGTTATACCTATGATCCGGCAGTAGGCGATCCGGAACACGGCGTGCCGGCCGGAACCAAGTGGGAAGATGTGAAAGAGGACTGGGTCTGCCCGGTTTGCGGGGTAGGGAAGGATCAGTTTAAACCGGAAAATTAAAATTTAGGCCGGTTTTATAAAAAATGCTTAAATTTTAAGCATTTTTTATAACTATACAAAAGGGCTTCGTTTGGAAGCCCTTTTTATTGCGGAAAGCGGATCATAGTTAGAAAACGGAACAGCACAGAAACTTGGTATAATGGAACAGATGAAGATTTTATATGTGATAACTTCAACTGAAATGGGCGGCGCGGAAAAGGCGCTTAGTACATTGGTGTCTTTTATGGCGCGGGAGCATAGCGTTCGTGTACTTTCTTTAAAGCCGTTAGGAGCGCTTGCCGTGGATTTGACGCAGGCTGGTGCCGAAGTTACAACAATAAATATGAAAGGATATTTTCAGCGGGGTATCATTTCCAAGATAGCCGCCGAGATAAAAGCTTTTCAACCGGATCTTATTCATGCTATGCTATACCGCGCTATCGAATATACGCGAATGGCGTGTGCCGGCCGAAAACGAATTTTAGTAACCACTCCCCATTTTGATTTATCGAAAAAAGGGTTATTATTGCGTTGGTTAGACAGATTGTTAAAAGATTTGGATACCCTTACAGTAGCTGAATCGTTCTCTACGGCGCGTTATTTGGTAGAAAAGCAAAAATACAAACGAGAGAAGGTATATTTGCTTCCTAACGGCGCCGATCCGCTGCGTTTTTTTCCAGATCGTTCGCTGCGGCAACAAATGCGAGAGCAAAAAGGTTTTACGGAGGAACATCTGGTATTTGTGAGTGTGGCGCGGTTAGCGGCCGTTAAAGATCCCATGACGCTTTTGCAAGCGTTTCGTAATGTATTACGGAAGAATCCTTGTGTACGTTTAGTGTATGTGGGGGAAGGATCGGAAAGGAAAAAATTAGAATCCTATATAACGCAAAACCGGTTGGACAAATTTGTCTTATTAGCGGGGGAACAAACCGATATTAATGCTTGGCTGAATATGGCCGATGTGTTTGTATTATCCTCGCGGGAAGAATCGCTGCCCTTGGCTTTATTAGAGGCTTTGCGGGTCGGGCTTCCCTGTATTGTCAGCCAAGCGGGGGATATGCCTTTGTGGGTGGAGCACGGCAAGAACGGGTTTGTATTTTATCCACAGGATATTACACTGCTGAGCTGCTTTTTGGCGGAAATGGTAAACGACAGGGATCATCGCCTGGAAATGGGGCGATATTCAGTGGAAATTTCACGCCGAATCACAGATACTTCTCAACAATATCAACATCTTTATCAACAGCTTATAGAGGGTGGTTTTCACGTGAAAACTTCTCATTAGGAGCCTATATGGAACAACGTCTTTTTTTGGCCGCTTGCGTGATGTATGGTTTTACCTTATTGACACGTTATCTAAAAAAGAAGCAAAAACTCAATACTTCCAGATCTTTTGCCTATTGGCATAGTTCTTTTTTGTTTATTATTTTATTATGTGCGGCGTATTTGTTGTTGTTTGTTATGAGCGGAGGAACCGGAGAGCCGATTGGAACCGGTAAAATTATTGTAAGTATTGTGGTGGCGGCCGCCTGCGCCGTATATGGATATTTTCATGGATTCAAATCTGATGAGAAAAAGAAAGAACGCTTGATGAAAGCCGATTTGGAATGGAGCAATACCGTTTATTTTGCGGGGTTTGTGGCGTCTTTTGTGATGTTCTTTTTTATTCAGGCTTTTAAAATTCCTTCTGCTTCTATGCATAATACTTTGTTGGAGGGAGATCATCTTTTTGTAAACAAAGCGGTATATGGATTTCGGATTCCTTTAACGGATATTCGTTTTGGTCAGTTTGAAGAAATCAAACCGGGGGATATTGTTATTTTCCGTTTCCCGGCGAAAGATCGCCAACAGCAGAATTGCGGGGGCAGCCAATATGGAAAAGATTTTGTAAAACGGGTTATTGCCATGCCGGGCGATACCGTACAGGTCATAAATGGGCGTCCGTGGGTAAATGGAAAAGAACTGCCGCAGCAGCCTTATGAATTATATGAAGATATAGAGCGCATTCCCTATTTTGAAGACGAAGATAAAGAAACGTATCAAAAGGTATGGGAAAACCATCAACTGGATAATTATTTGGGTATGTATTTAAGGGATTCTTTTGGACCTGTAACGGTTCCGGAAAACGCCTATTTTGTGATGGGGGACAATCGGGACAATTCTTGTGATTCTCGTTTTTGGGGGCCTGTTCCGCGGGAAAATATCAAGGGAAAAGCTTGGTTTATTCATTGGCCGCCTAGCCGAATGGGGCGGATTAACTGATTGTTTTCACGTGAAAACTGATGATGGATATTGCTTTTCCTGTTTATTTAATGTTTAATATAAGTATCTGTTTAGGGAGGATTTATGGGAGAAATTGTTGTCGTTGCCAACCAGAAGGGCGGGGTGGGAAAAACTACTACTTCGATCAATCTGGCATACGCTTTGTCCTGTTTAAATCAGCAGGTATTATTGGTAGATTTTGATCCGCAAGGGAATGCAGGCTCCGGGTTGGGCGTTACTGTACAAGACGGCGAAAAATCCGTCTATCATCTGCTTACCAAAACGGCTTCTTTTGAACAAGTTGTGCGCCAAACTTCCAGCGAAATGTTGGATGTGCTTCCGGCTTGTAAAGACTTGGCTGGCGCAGAGGTAGAGTTAGTAAATGTACGCGGCCGGGAAAATATGCTCAAAGATTCTTTGGCTCCCTTTCGAGAAATGTACGATTATATTATTATTGATTGTCCTCCTTCGCTGGGCTTGCTGACGCTTAATGCCATGATGGCGGCAGACAGTGTTATTACGCCGGTACAATGCGAATACTATGCGATGGAAGGGTTAGCTCATTTTATGAGCACTGTTTCTAAAATTAAGCAATTTCTACATCCTAAACTAAAGATGGACGGAGGGGTGTTGACGATGTATGACGCCCGTATGAATTTATCCAAGCAAGTGTTTGCGGAAGTAAGCCGGTTCTTTGGGGATCAAGTCTATAAAACGCCCATTCCGCGCAATATCCGCCTGGCGGAGGCGCCTAGTTTTGGACAGTCTATTTTTGATTATGACCCGGCTTGCCGCGGGGCGAATGCCTATATTCAGCTGGCTGTTGAATTTTTAGCCCGCCGCGGCGCAGATGCAAACCAATATAAAGATTTTAAAATGACGGGTGAAATGCCCTTGAATTATGATTTTGGAGGATAAAGATGTCCAGACAGGCATTAGGTAAAGGTTTAGACGCTTTAATTAAACAAACGCAAGAAGTGATGCAAATGCCGGCTGCCGAAGCGCAGCAGCTCCAAACGCCCGGTGTGAGTGTAACTCGGATTGCGGTAAATAAAATCGTACCCAACCGCTTTCAGCCCCGGCGGGTGTTTGATGAAGAAAAACTGCAGGAATTAGCCCAGTCTATTAAAGAGCACGGGTTGACTCAGCCGATTGTGGTCGTCTATGATGCGGGGCTGGATAAATATGAAATTGTGGTGGGCGAACGCCGTTTCCGTGCCACGCAGCTGGCCGGAATGACGGAGATTGACGCCATTGTTCACAAACACTTGGGCGATCAGGAAATGTGCGCGTTGGCGTTAATTGAAAATATCCAACGGGAGGATTTAAATCCGATAGAAACGGCTTTGGGGTATCGCAATTTAATGAGCAAATTCTATATTACCCAAACAGATTTAGCTTCTTATTGCGGGAAATCCAAAGCGGCCATTTCCAATGCGCTGCGTTTATTGGACTTAGAACCGGAAATCCAACAGGCATTGCAGGACGGTACGCTTTCGGAAGGACACGGCCGCGCGCTGTTGATGGTAACGGACAGAGTGAAGAGGGACTCTTTGTTTAAGAAAATGCACAAAAGCAAAATGTCTGTCCGCCAAGCGGAAGACGCCGCCCGTGCATTGATGTTCCCCGCTAAAAAAGCCGATAAAGCCGGAAAACCGGTGGAAGTAGCTTCCTTTGAAAATGACTTACAAAACGCATTAGGAACCAAAGTGGAAGTCAAATGCGGCAAAAATATGAAAAAAGGCACCTTGGTAATCCACTATCATTCATTAGATGAATTGGATAATATCGCCAGTCGCTTAAAAAACAAAATGCTATAAGTTATCTCTTTGGGATGCTCCCTGCCAAAAGCAGGGAGCTTTTTTATACTGCTGATCCTGCCGCCGAAAACGCTTAATCTGGGGTGGCGCAGCTGGCTAATATCTTGCGTGGGAAAAGGCCTGTATTGATAAAAATCATTAAAAAATAAGGATAATTTATAATTTTGTGCTTGGTTTTTATCGGCAAAAAGCACCATAGAATGTCTGTAAGTGCAGAAAGCGGCCTGTGTTCATAGGAAACGAGAGGAAGCGGTGTTTGTTTGCACAGGGAGTTTCCCCGCTTAACGTGTGGGTTGAAAAAGGGGATTTTGCCAAAAGAGGAAATACGGCATAACGGATTAGAGAAAGAGGCAGGCAATAAAAAGCGAATAAAAAACGCCGGGTTTTTAACCCGGCGTTTTAGCAAAAAGCCACGAATCAGACGGTGGCGTCCTGTTCGTAAAATTCCCGGATCGTTTCGCAAACGCGTTGGATTTGTTCTTCGGTAATTTCCGGGAACATCGGAATGGAAAGGACTTCCTGGGCGGCTTTTTCGGCTTCGGGATAATCTTCGGCCTTAAAGCCGCGGTCTTTATACGCCGGTTGCTTATAGAGAGGAACCGGATAATAAACCGCCGATCCGATGCCGCGTTCTTTTAAGAAAGCCTGCAATTCGTCGCGTTTTTCGGCGCGGATTGTATAGACGTAATAAGACTGCGCATATCCGGCAGGGGGGGTAGGCGGCAGTACCACAGGTACGCCGGCGAGTCCTTCTTCATAAAGGGCTGCCGCTTTGCGGCGTTTTTCTGTCCATTCTTCCAAGTGAGGCAGTTTTACGCGTAAAATAGCGGCCTGAATTTCGTCCATACGCAACGTAGATCCTTCCAGATCATATTCATAGGCTTTTCCCAACGCGCGTCCGCTGTGGCGCAGGGAGCGGCAGCGGTTGGCGATTTCGTCGTCGTTCGTGGTAATACAGCCGGCGTCGCCGCAGGCGCCTAAATTTTTACTGGGATAAAAGCTGAAGCAGCCAGCGTCGCCGATTCCGCCCACCATTACGCCGTCGGCCATCGCGAGGTGCGCTTGCGCGCAGTCTTCAATTACTTTCAGGCCGTGTTCGTTGGCCAGGTGCATAATGGCGTCCATATTGGCGGGATATCCATATAGGTGTACGGGCAAGATGGCTTTTGTTTTTTTGGTGATTTTGCGTTCCACGTCGCGGACATCTATATTGTAAGTACGCGGATCAATATCGGCAAATACAAATTTAGCGCCCGTCAGCGATACGGACGAGGTGGTTGCGATGAAAGTAAAAGGCGTGGTAATGACCTCATCTCCTTTTCCGATTCCGGCCGCGGCCAACGCAATTTGAATGGCGCTGGCGCCGGAGGAACAGGTAATGCAGTGTTTGACGCCGATCAAAGCGGCAAATTCTTCTTCAAATTTTTCCGTTTGCGGCCCCAGCAGCCAATGCATGGAATTTAACGCTTCCAGCGCCGCGGCATTGATTTCGGATTTTAAACTGTCGTGTTGTTCTTTTAGGTTAAACAGCGGGATAGGTTTTATTTCATCACTCATAGTAAGAAGAACTCCTCTTTTTATTTAAACAGACTGTTAACTTCGGGCATTTCCAATAATTCTTTAGTAATGTTTTGGAAATCATGTCCAGTAAAGGTCGCCACTAAACTGACATGGAACCGGTTGTCTTGTTTGGAAACTTCGCTTTTTAGGATTGTAACGTTTTGCGCTTCAATTTGTTTGATGATTTTGTTGACGACGTTCCAACTGGGGTCACACGTAACGTAAAAAGTATCGTAATGCTTTACGAATTCCACCATTCTTAACGTTTTACGGACGGCCAACTGCACCAATAAAATGCCGGCCGCGCACAGGGAAGCCCAAAAGTATTGTCCAAACCCGACGGCCATACCAATAGCCGCCACCAGCCATACGCCGGCGGCGGTCGTCAGTCCGGAAATTTTATTTCCGTCGCGCAGAATAGAACCGGCGCCTATAAAACCGACGCCCGTAACAATTTGCGCGGCGATACGGCCGGGGTCTCCTCCCTGCGTGCTCATATACTCGGAGAGTACGGTAAACAGCATCGCTCCCAAGCAGATCAAGCAGTTTGTGGCAAAACCGGCCGGTTTATCGTGGTATTGGCGTTCCAGTCCGAGCGCTCCGCCCAGCACCAATGCCAGAAAAATTTTAATGAAAATATCGTCCATATCTTTATAATACAATAGAGAGCAAGATAAAGTAAACCACCATTAATAAGAGCCCCACCGGCAAGGCCGCCCGCGCCCATTCGCGGCTTTTGATCCCCAATTTGGAAGCGCAAATAATGTTCGGAATATTACCCGGAATTAATAAACCGCCGGCTAAAATCAGCGAAGCCAGCAAAAATACCAGAGATTCCTTCGGCAGAGAAGGCATAATTTCGATACTGGCTAAAGTGGCGTTATCCAAGACGGCAGAAAGAGAGTTAATCCAATACAGAGCGTATTTGGATAAATGGGTAATGGTGCGGGCAGCCAGCGGTTTGAGGCCTTCTCCCAGCAGAATAAGCGCCGCCACAAACAGGTACACTTTTCCGGCGCGGATCGCAATTTGCGCGTAAGTTTCAGAGGAAGAGGTTTCTTCCGGTTTTTGGGTAAGCGGGCGATTTGCCAGCCGTGCCGCCAGTATGCCAAACAAGATCAGCGCCGGAGCAATCCATATGCCCATCAAGCGCAGCAGGAAGAAAAAGTCTGCCTGATACGGATCTGCTTTTAGTTTGGCAATAACAATGGTGGAAAGCGGTTCGCCGATAGGCGTTAAAATTGCGCCAAACCCGATAGCGAAACACGCATAGACCGCCAGCTGTGTTTTTTGAGAAGGAGTTAGATCGAGCAATTTGATAATTTCCGCCGTAATTAATGCGGCGATGATTGCGGTAAGCAAGCTGGAGAAGAGCCCAATGAAAAATACGGTTAAAAAGAGCAAAATTCCGGGGCCGGTTTTTGTTTCTATGAAATGAACGGCATGGGATATCCAATGTCCAAAACGTTTAAACAAAACGCCCAATACCAACACGGCGGCGGTAATGGCTATAGGCTCTTTGAGCGCCTCCGCCAGCAAGTGTCCGCTCCAGGCTTGTGATATGCTAACGGCGCAGACTCCGCAAATCAGCAGAAAAATTTCCAATTCTTCTTCTACTTTGTGTACCAAGAAAGGCAGCGTCAGCGCGGCCAGTACGATCAGTGAAAGGAACGTCATCACCACGACGGAAATAGGTTGTTCCATAGTCAAATTAAATCGTTTTTTGCTGTTTTTTCCAATGGATTTTTTGGATTATATAAAAACCCACCGCCCTCTTAAGGCGGCGGGTTTTTGTATGAAACGGCTGCTTAGAAGCGGGTGCCGAATTTCAGCATAACGGTTAGATAGTGATAATGCCCTTTTCCAAACGTATCATGAAATTCGTCATTGGTATCGAGGTAGTAGTAGCGGCCTTCTACCCCAAAAATAACGGTTTCATCAATATCAAATTCCAACCCCAGCCCCAGCATGGTAGCCAGGTCGGTGCTGTCGGTAGTTAGGTGGGAACCGTCTTCATTTTTCTGGCGGGCAAAGATATGTCCCACCCCAATTCCTACGGGAATATACAGGCGGGTAGATTCCGCCGGAAAGAAGTTAATGCGTCCGGTTACGAGGCCGGTTGCAATGCCGGTGCGGAAATAGGCTTTTTGTCCGTCGGTGATGAAGTTGTCGCCATCGCCGGGCTGGGCATAGTTTCCATCGACTCCCAAAGCAAATACCGGGGTAATGTTGCGCACAAAACCCAGGCCGGCCGTCCAACCGGTTCCGCCCAGATCCACTTCCTGTCCGTTATGGCTCCAGCTGTCCTGCGGAAGGATCATGCCTCCGTAAAATTCAATACGGGTTGTGTTTTTGCGCAGACCATATTCCTGCAGACCATAATATTCTTGTGCGGCGGCAGGAATAGAAAAGCACAAGGCACACAGTAAAAGTAATTTTTTCATAAAGCTCCTTATTGGGATAAAGAATAAGTATATTGTAAAAATTTTACAACCCTTTTACAATACGAAGTTTGTTTTTGGGATTTTGAAAAGCGCCGGAAACATTGTCTTGAACCACCTGGTCCCACATACCGCGGGCGCAGAGGATTTGCTCGGCGATGTCGCGCACGGCGGCATGCCCGCCGCCGCGGGGGGAAATATACAAGGCGAGTTTTTTGGCTTCGGGTACGCTGTTGGCTACCGCCAGCGGCAGTCCTACGCGGGAAAGCAGCCCCAAGTCGATTAAATCATCTCCGATAAAAGCGGTTTCTTCCGGCAAGATTCCATATTCTTTTTGTAAAAAGTCCAGCGCATGATGTTTGACGGAAGTATTGTAAAACAAATAATTCATACCCAACTCTTTGGCCCAAAATTCCAAGGTGGGGCTGGCTCCTTTAGAAACGATTCCCGTCTGTATGCCGCAGTAAGCCAGAAACAAAAGGCCCATACCGTCGAGCGATTCAAAATTTTTGACTTCCCGCGCAATTCCTTTTTCATCGGTAAAAAAACTGAGGGTGCCGTCGGTCATTACGCCGTCCACATCCGTTAAGAGAAGTTTGATTCGCCGCGCTTTCTGGATAAAAAGAGGAGATGGTTCTGTCATAGTTTCTTTATTATACCTTTATTTTTAGCGGGTTAAAAATTATATAATTATAATATGAAGAAATTTATCTCTTTGCTATTGGTATGTGTCTGGGCGGTATGGGGCTGTACGCCAAAAACCGTAATTAGCAAAACGTATAATTTTGATCAGATGAACCGCATCGGGGTAATGGGGTTTAGCAACACTTGGCCTGCGATGCAGGGGGTGGAAAATCTTTTTGCCAAGTATCTGATTAATGCCGGATTTAAAGTGGTAGAACGTGCCCAGCTGGAAAGCATACTGAAAGAACATAATATCTCGGTTTCGGGGTATTTGTCGCCGGAAACGACGCGCGAGATCGGTAAAATTTTAGGGGTAGATGTGTTGCTGATCGGCGAAGTAAGTTCTTATACGCCGGCGCGTACGGAGTTGACGATGACGGCCACTCGCCGCACGGAGGCTCGCCCCGTCTATACGCAAGACGTGATGAAACTGCCGGACGGCACCTACGTCGGTTACACGCGCAACGTGGGTACGCAGTACTCTCATTCCACCGATGTTCGTCCTACCGAATATACCATTAACGCCCGGGTCGGAATTATTGCGAAGTTGGTAGATGTAGAAACCGCGGAAATTATTTGGATCGGTTCCGATGAAGATTCCGCTTCCAGCGCCTTAGACGCGGCCGATTATATTGCCCGGGGATTGGTAAAGAGTTTTACCAAAGAATTGACGAAGCTCCAGGAACAAACACAAAAATGATCGACACAAGCCCGTCTTTTGCGCAGCAGTCCCTTGCGGTATTGTTCAAGGCGTTTTTTATGCTGGCAAAGACGCTGTTTGTTTTATTGGCGTTGTCGGTGGGTGCGCTGGTGGCGGGGCAAAGTTCGGTGGCGCCGGTCAGCCTGCGGCTGTTGACGGCTTATGGAATGGAGTATGCCGTCGCCACATTCAAACCCTACCGGCATTTCTTTCCGGAACCTTATTTAATCGATTTAGAAAATAAATGAAGAGGTTGTTATGCTAGACATCAAATATATCGTTGCAAATCCCGAAGAAGTCAAAAAACGCTTATCCTTGCGCAAACCGGAACTGGCGGCGCAAATAGACGGCGTGTTGGAAAAATATACGGCTTACAAAACCGTGCTGGCCCGTGTAGAAGAATTACGCGCCAAACGCAACGAGATGTCTAAATCGATCGGCAAAATCAAAAAAGAACAGGGCGACGACGCCGCCAAAGAAGCTATGGCGCAAGTCGGCAAGCTCAAAGAAGAAATGGCCGTCAAAGAAGCGGAGCTGGAACCGCTTAAAAAAGAAATTAACGATTTGTTGTTAAGCATTCCCAATATGCCCAACGAGCATATTCCGGTAGGCGTGTCCGACGCGGACAACCCGGAGTATCTGCCTTGCACGATTGCACTGCCCAAATTTGATTTTAAACCGCTTGACCATCAGGCCGTCGGCGAAAAATTGGGCATTTTGGATTTTGAAGCCGCAGCCGCGTTGTCCGGCAGCCGATTTGCCTTGTTTAAAGGCGACGGCGCCCGCTTGGAACGAGCGATTATTTCGTTTATGCTTGATATGCACGCCAAGAAAGGATATACCGAAGTATTGCCTCCCGTTATTGTCAATGAAGAGATTCTGGTGGGTACCGGTCAGTTGCCGAAATTCCGTGAAGATATGTACGAACTGAAGGGAGAACCGAAACAATTTTTGATTTCCACCGCGGAAATCCCGCTGACCAATTTAAACCGTATCCGCGTCATTCCCGAAGCGGAACTGCCCATTAAACTGACGGCCTATTCGCCGTGTTTCCGCAAAGAATCGGGCACATACGGCAAAGATACGCGCGGCCTGATTCGCAACCACCAATTTGATAAAGTGGAACTGGTCATGCTTTCCAAACCGGAACATTCGTATCAGATGTTGGAGATTATGGTATCCGACGCGCAAGAAATTTTAAAAGAGCTGGGGATTCCGTATCATGTGGTAGAATTGTGCAGCGGCGATATCGGATTTTCTTCCGCGAAAACGTATGACATTGAAGTTTGGATGCCGAGCGAAAACCGTTTCCGCGAAATTTCTTCCTGCTCCAACTGCCTGGACTTCCAGGCGCGCCGCATGGGGCTTCGCTACAAAAACGCGCAGGGCAAACTGGAATATGTGCATACCTTAAACGGCAGCGGTTTGGCCGTAGGGCGCACCTTTGCCGCCATCTTGGAAAATTTCCAACAAGCCGATGGGTCGGTGGTAATTCCTCCTGCGTTGCGGCCGTATTTTGGCAAAGATAAAATTGAGGCCAAAAAATAATGAAACGCTGGTTTTGTTTAATGGCGGCTGCGGGGCTGTTGGTGCTGTCTGCCGCCGCGCCTGCGTCTGCCGAATTGACTCTCCCGCCCGATGTGATGCAATATGCTACCGAAGGCATCAACGGAGTGTACAGTTTGGATTTTGATACGGCTCAAAAAAACATAGAAAAAGTGTTTCAGGAATATCCCGACCATCCCTTTGCCCATTTTGGCAATGCGATGATTGCCTGGAGCCGATACGAATATGAATATGAAATAAGCGATGATCGCCAGCGTGAAGTTTTTGAACAAATTTTAGACAGCTCCATCGAGGGAATTAAACGCTGGATTAAACAATATCCCGATGACGCAAACGGGTATATGGGAATCGGCGCTTTATACGGTTTGCGCGCGATGTTCAGTATGCGCAACCGCAGTTGGATTACGGCTTATTTCTCCGGTAGAAAGGCCATCAATAATTTAGAAACTTCCTTGGAAATAGATCCCACCTATTATGATGCGTATTTTGGCTTGGGCATTTACCAATACTATGCCGGGACATTGCCTTCGGTCATCAAAATTTTGGCAAAAATCGTAGCCATTAAAGGGAATTCCGATGAAGGTGTAGCGCAATTAAATCTGGCGCGCAAGAAAGCGCATTTTACGTCGGACAGTGCCAAACTTATCTTGATAGAAGTTCAAAACACCCGCACCGGCAAGTATTATGCGCCGCAAAAATCGTTGGAATATATCCGCCAGCTGCGGGCCAAATATCCCAAAAATCCGCTGATGCATTACGTGGAAATTATTTGCTTATATGAAACGGCTCATTACGATGAGGTTTCCCAACAGGCGGAAGCGTTTTTGCAATTAATCGGGAAAGACCCTTTTTATAAGGATCTCTATATTTCCCGCGCCTATAGCGCGTTGGGCACGGTACAAATGCAAAAAGGCAATTTTGAAAAAGCCCGCCAGCTTTTTGAACAGGGACATCAAGCCATTCAAAACCAAGACCCCAGCCGCTGGGGCGTGTGGAATGAATTGCGCTTAGGGCAAGTGTATGATGTATTGGGCGAGCGGGAGAAAGCCAAAAAGCAATACCGCTATGTGTTGTCTTTTAAAGACAAATGGGGCTTTGATGACTTGGCTAAAAAATGGATGCAAACCCCATACGAGGTTCCGGCCAGCAAAGACGTGGGGCCCTTGCCTCCTACGATATAGTTTTTAGTTCAATTTTCTCTTTTAAACCTATGCAAAACAGCATAGGTTTTTTTCTTTTAAAATTGGTATTATATAGAAAATTCAAAAAAGGAGAACTTAATGAAAAAACTAACTCTGTTAGCTGTATTCTTAAGTGTGTTGTGCTCTTGGCCGACGGCTGTGTCTGCCCAGGGGATTGAAAAAGGCGACCAAATGGTTTTCGTTTTCTTGGGCGGGGCTGCCCCGTTGCAGGATTCCGGTGTGAATTCTGAAGCTATTACCGGGGATCCCGTAGGCAATTCTGTGTTGGACTGGGGTGATGGCGCGGCCTCTTATGGCGTTCAATATATGTATGCCATTACGCCGAACTTTGCTATCGGTGCTGAATACAACGGCAATAATTTTGGCGAAGCCGAATATGAAAGAGAATACTTCTTTAACACCAACAATTGGGGAGAAGACGAAGTGGACAGCAAAATGAACGTACAGAATTTTATGGTGGCCGGCCGCTATACGTTCAATCCGCAAGCCAATACCCGCTTCTATATTCCGTTGGGCTTGGGTATTGCTTCCTCTAAAGCTACCTTTGATTACAGCTATGCCGAAATGATCGGCGGTGTTTTGGATCGGGACAGCTCTTCCGCCAGCAAAACCAGCACTTCCTTTGCCTACTATTTGGGTTTAGGTGTGGAAGGCACGTTTAATGAAAACTGGGTTTGGGGAGTGGAAGGCCGCTACCAAGCCTTTACGTTTGATTACGGCAAATTCTCTAACGAATACGGCAAAGAAGATCTGAGCTATTTTGCGCTGCTTTTCAAATTGGGTTACCGCTTCTAATCAATCGTTATTCAGATATAAAACCCCGCGTTCAAAGCGCGGGGTTTTTTGCTTAAAATTGGTATGATGTAGATATTTAGAATTCCCAGGAGGCAGCATGAAGAAGATGATCCTTTTTGCAGTATTGGTTGGAATGATGATCAGTTTTTCTTTGCCCGCATCGGCGCGCGGTATTGAAAAAGGCGATCAAACGGCTTCCATTTTTTTCGGCGGCGCCGTTTCGGTAAGCGGCGCGGAAATAGATTTTGAAGCTCCTTGGGGAACGGCTTCTTCGGTAAGCATCTTGGAAGGAGCCGTTTCGTACGGGGCGCAATATCTGTATGCGCTCAATCCTTATATCGCCGTAGGGGCGGAATTTAACGCCAACAATTTTGAATCCACGACGGATACCGTCTGGGGCTACGGGTACGAAGAAAGCCTTACGAGCAAAATGGACGTATATAGCTTGTTTGTGGCGGGGCGTTTAACGACTAATCCGTCGCACGTCATTCGTTTTTACATTCCGTTTGGGTTAGGGGTTGCTGCCGCCAAAAGCAGTATGACGGCAAATATCCCGGACATCGTTGCCAGCGGCAGCGAAACGGATTATCCCTTCATTTATTACGCCGGGTTAGGGGTGGAAGGAAACATGGGGGAAAATTGGATTTTCGGTCTTGAAATGCGCCATAGTAAATTTTCCATGGACACGAGCAAACTGGTAAAAGACGGAGGAGACGAAGATTTTTCCTTTCTTTCTTTTCTGTTCAAATTGTCGTATCGTTTTTAGCCGCAACCGGCAAAAAAGAAACCCCCGTTCAAAAGAACGGGGGTTTTTATTGACGAAATTTATTTTTTCTTTTGGTCATTCAAAGCTAAATAGCCCATTAAACGATAAATTAACTTGGCTACGTTAAATTCCGTAATGGTATCGGCTTTTCGCTGGCAGGCTTCTACTACGTCTACCGCGACGATTTTTTTATGTTTGATGACTTCGCGGAACAGATCCAGCGCTTCATACCACATAAATCCGCCGGGCTGAGGGGTTCCCGTCGCTGGAATAACGGAAGGATCAAAACCGTCCACGTCAATGGTAATATAGACGGTATCCGTCAGCTTTTTAAGCACCTGCGGGATCAGTTTTTTGATGTCGCGGTTTTCGTGCATTAAAAAAGTGGTCACTTTGCCGGCGTTGCAGTATTGCTTTTCTTCGCTGGCCACGCTGCGGATTCCCACCTGTACGACCGGTACCTGACGGGAAGCCGGATATAAAGCGCACGCGTGGCTTTTGGGCGTACCTTCAAAGGTTTCGCGCAAATCGGCGTGGGCGTCAAAATGCAAGATGCTTAAATTCTTGTATTTTTCAATATAAGGCTGCGCCAATGCCTGGGTTACCGTATGTTCTCCGCCGATATAGAACGGAATGGCTTTGTATTGCATTAAGTCGCGTACGGTTTTATCTATATGTTTAAAAACGGTGTTCGTAGAACCTTTGCAGTTGACGGCCGGCTGGGTGTTGATGCCCAGCTCCCACGTTTCGGTTTTGGTTTCTTCGTCCCAAAGTTCAATCTGGGTGGAGGCTTCTATTACGGCCGCCGGGCCTTTGGCGGTACCATGCCCGTAGCAGACCGTTTTTTCAAACGGTACGGGCACGACCACGAATTTAGAAAGGGGCAGAGAGCTGTATTTGCTCTCTAGCCCCATAAACTTATCGGTTTGTACGTTATCGCTCACAATGTTACCGGAGTTATTTGACAAACACGGCCGCCGCAATGACGGTGGTCCAGAGCCCTTCCACGCAGATGGCGGACTGGGTAATGTTGGTAGTGCGGACAATTTTACCGCTCATTTTCCAGATTTCTTCTTTCTGGTCCCAAGTGGTATTATTGTCAAATTCGATGCCCAGCGTAGTGGAGAGCATCAAAGCTGCCAAGTCTTCCGCATAATCGCCGGCTTGTTTGTCGGTTTCGCCGAAGCTGTGGTGTTCGGAAATGTATCCGTGCGTTTTCTTTCCTTCTTTCGGGATCGCCAGACCCACGGAAGCGGAAATCAAGCGGCGGTATTCGTTGCTGGTGTTTCTGCTGATGACGCAATGCAGAATTTGGCCCGGGCACAAATCTTTAAGCCCTTTAGATATGGGCACCGTTTTGCAGCCGGGAGGGAAGATGCTGGACACAGGCACCAAGTTAAAGCTGGCGATCTTGGCATCTCTTAATGCTTCTTCAAAGCTGGCCAGTTTTTCTTTGTGTCTGCCGATTCCTTTAGTAAGGAATATCTCTTTGGGTACAAACGCTTCGTACATTTTTATTTTTCCACTAATTCCTTGATGTGAATTAATATAATATAAATTATAACAAATAACAAAAGGAAAGAATCCTTTTCGTTACCGTTATAATCCGAGTACCTTTTACCGGTTGCCCTCTCGGGCGCAAAACCGATACAATAAGAGTGTAATATATTCCTATGAAAAAAACAAAATTTCTTTTAGTTACGGCGTTTCTTTTAACCGCGACGGGAGCGTATTGTATGGCAGATATGTTTAAAAACGGTGTGCTGCATTTTGATTACAAAGCGGAGGAATTAGCCCCTGCCGAGGCTGCGGCGCGCGTGCAACTGGAAAAAGATTTGGCGGCGTTGGTGGCGCTTCCCAAAGAACAGCGTACTTTTGAAAATACGATTATGGCGTATGAACGCGCTTTTGACGATTACGGCAAGGCGCTGGGCATGAGCGGATTTTTGTCGTATGTTTCCACCGACAAAAATTTCCGCGACGCGGCGCTTGCCCTGCAAATGCAGATCAGCCAGTATATGGTGGACGTGGCTACCCGACGCGACGTATATCGCGCCATTCGCGAATATACCGATACCAACCCGCAGTTAGATCCCGTGCAGGCCAAACTCGTTAAAGAAATGTTAATCGGTTTTAAAAACAGCGGTATGGAACTAAGCGACGAAGATTTAGAAAAATTCAAAGCGCTCAACAAACAAAAGGCCGAATATATTATTAAGTTTGATAAAAACATCCAGGAATATAAAGATCCGCTGGCCGTTACGCGCGACCAGTTAACGGGATTGGGCGACGATTACATTGAAAAGCTGGAGAAAACCGAAGACGGCAAATATCTGGTTACCTTAGATTATCCCGACTATGTTCCTTTTATGCTCAACGCCGACGACGAAGACGCCCGCAAAGCGCTGGAATTTAAATACAACCGCCGCGGCGGCGAAGAAAACGTGGAACTGCTGGAAAAAACGCTGGAGCTGCGCCGCCAAATCGCGCAGTTGCTCGGATATGAAAACCACGCCCAGATGAAGTTGGAAGACCGCATGGCCAAAGACCCTCAAACGGTAACCAAATTTTTAAAGAATTTACAAAAGAAATTAAAACCGCTTGCCAAAAAAGAAGATAAAGAAATGATTGCTTACAAAAACGGCAAGACCGGCAAAAAAAGCCGCACGCTTTATTCGTGGGAAAGCGGATATTGGAGCAACAAGTACCGCAAGGAAAATTTGGAATTGGACAGCGAAAAAATCAAAGAGTATTTTCCGTCGCAAGTGGTAATAGACGGCATGCTGGATTTGTTTGGCGGTGTATTTGGCATTACGTTTGAGTCGGTGGACATTCCCGTCTGGCACCCCGACGTCAAAGCGTTTAAAATTAAAGACAGCGCCAGCGGCGAGCTGATTGCGTATTTTTATATGGATCTCTATCCGCGCGAAGGCAAGTACAAACACGCCGCCTGCTTTGGCTTGGTGGAAGGGGAAGAAAAAAAAGACGGTTCCTATCAAATTCCGTTCGTGGCGATTGTGGCGAATATGAACAAGCCCTCCGCCGCGACGCCGTCTTTGTTAAAACACAGCGAAGTGGAAACGCTGTTCCACGAGTTTGGACACGTGTTGCATAACGCCCTTACCAAATCCAAGTACTCGGCTTTTTCGGGAACGAACGTCAGCTGGGATTTTGTGGAAGCTCCCAGCCAGATGCTAGAGCGTTGGGCGTGGGATCCGGCGGTGCTTAAGAAAATCAGCAGGCACTATAAAACCGGCGAACCGCTGCCGGACGATTTAATTAAACGGATGATTGCGGCCAAGAATTTTGGATCGGGCGGCACATATCTGCGGCAAGATTTTTTTGCCCAGTATGATATGACGCTCCACACCGCCAAATCCACGCCGGACACAACCAAACTTTATTTTGATTTGACCAAAAAAATCCGCGGCTTGCCGTTTACCAAGGGCACCATTCCACAGGCGTCGTTCGGTCATATTATGGGCGGCTACGATGCCGGCTATTACGGCTATTTATGGTCGGAAGTAATCGCGGAAGACTTTTTCGGCGAGTTTGAAAAAAACGGCATTTTTAATCCGGAAACGGGTTTAAAATTCCGCCGCGAAATTTTAGAAAAAGGCGGTACGGTGGAAGAAGAAAAGATGGTGGAAAACTTTTTAGGCCGTCCGGCAGAAATAGAGCCTTTTTTGCAATCGATTGGTTTGCGTCAGGAGGATTTATGAGCGTAGTTATTGGAATTGATGTGGGGGGATCTACCACCAAAATCGTGGGATATACCCATACCGGCAAGTTGGTTTCCATGCTGAAAGTGGAGGCGGCCGATCCGCTGACGTCGGCCTATGGCGCGCTCGGAAAATTTATCAACGAAAACGGGCTTGCCCTCAAAGACGTATGCCAAATTATTTTGACAGGGGTGGGCTCATCGCTGTTTAAAAAAGATATTTATGGGATCGCTACTTCCCGGGTAGATGAGTTTAAAGCGATCGGATTGGGGGGGCTGGCTTTGTCGGGCAAAAAAGAAGGATTAATCGTCAGTATGGGAACAGGCACCGCTTTTGTCCGCGCCGGCAAAGACGGCATTTGCCATATTGGCGGATCAGGCGTAGGAGGCGGAACGGTGCTGGGGCTGTGCAGCAAATTGTGCGGTGCCACCTCTTTTAAAACCGTAGTGGAAATGGCGCAAGACGGGCAATTAGGAACGGTGGATTTAAATATCAGCGACATCAGCAAAGGCGTTATTTCCACGCTGACTCCCGACACGACCGCTTCCAATTTTGGAAAAATGGAAGACAGCGTTACCCCGGCGGATTTAACGGTCGGCGTTTTAAATATGGTGTTTCAAACCATCGGCATGATGGCGGTTTTCGCCTGTCGCAACGATGCGGTAAAAGACGTTATTTTAACCGGTACGCTGACGCTTGTACCGTTTGCCAAACACGTTTTTGAAGCGTTGCACAAAATGCACGGCGTGAATTTTATTATTCCCCAAAACGCCATTTATGCTACCGCTACGGGGGCGGCTTTGTCTTATTTGTATCAGAACGGCGAAAACCATGCAGACCAATAAAAGCGCATATAAAAAATCTAGTTTCGCTCCGGCGTTTTTTTTCTTATCAGAACGCCGCCGCGAAGCGTTGGCCAATTACTATGAATTTTGCCGGTTGATGGACGATATCGCAGACGAGCCGGACGTCCCCAGTCCCGCGCAGAAATTGGATTTTTGGGAAGCGGAAATTCATCGGATTTATACAGCCGCCCCACAAACGGATTTAGGGCGCCGGCTGCAAGCCGACATTCGTTCTTTTAATATGCCTTCGGATCGGTTTTTGTTGTTAATAGAAGCCATGCGGGCGGATTTGCAAAACCGTGTCTATCCCCGGCAGGAGGCTTTGGATTGGTATATCTATCGGGTGGCGGCTATTGTGGGTTTGGCCACGCTGGATATGCTGGGACTGCAAGGGAAAGAGGCCGATGCGTTGGCTTGGTTTGAAGGAGCTGCCGTACAGCTGACCAACATCATTCGGGACGTGTCGGAAGACGCCCGCATGGGGCGGGTGTATATTCCGGAAGATTTGCTTGTGCGCTTTGGTCTTTCCCGCCGGGACGTACTGGAAAACCGCAATCCGCGGGTGTTGGCAAAGGCGTTGGCGGAAATGGCGGCGCGGGCGGAAGAAGCTTATCAAAAAGCTTTTAAGCAAATGGCGCTTTTTCCCCGTCTTAAAATGATTCCCTGTCGGGTAATGGGGTATGTATATTTAAAAAATCTTGCTAAAATAAAAAAAATGGGATTTATGTGTACCCACCCTATAAAATTAACCAAAAGTGAAAAACTAAACAGCATTGCGTATGCGTTATTTAAAACTTTTTTCTAAGAGTCTTGTTGTTATGCTGGCAGGTTGTTTGTTTTCCGGCGGAGCTTTTGCCGCCGGAACGCAGAAAAATCTTGCGGCCTGTTTAGAACGCGGGAAAAAAGAATTTTCCGCCAAAGACTATTTGCAGGCGCAAGATACTTTTACCCAGTGCTTGAAACTCGATCCCAACAACACCGAAGCGCAGCTCTCTTTGGCTGGCGTATTATTAACGCAAGATGATTTAGACGGTGCAGAAAAATACTTTACTGCAGCGATTCGTTCCATGAAGCGCAATTCGCCTTATTTGTCCTATACTTATTCCATGCTGGGGGATATTGCCTTAAAAAAGCAACAGAACGACGAGGCGCTGCAGATGTACTCTAAGTCGTTAGATTATAACGCGGCGAATGTAAATTCGCTGGTTGGAAAAGGGGTGATTGTGGAATATCAGGGCGATAAACAGGGGGCGGCGGAATATTATCGTTCCGCGCTGGCGGTGGAACCGCTCAATTTAATTGCCCGCAAACGGCTGATTAATTTGGAACCGGATTATTTGACCGACGTGGAAATGCTGACCGCTTTAAAACAACGTTATGCCGTTGCGCCCGATGCTTCAGAGCTAACCGAAGAAAACCGCGCTTTGTTCCAAAAAATCCATCAGGCGGAACAGCGGCGCGGCGTGGACTATTTGAAAAACAAATACCTTAAAGTTCCTTCGGAATATGTCGTAACGTTAAATAAAGATACCAGTTTCGCCCGCGAAATGCTTACCTTAGACGGTTACAAAGCCTTGGAAAAAAATATTGGTCAAGATGCCATTGCCGTGTTTCAAAAGGTCGGCGTTCCCATTAAAGACGTTTTTGATCTGCGGGATATGAAAGGGGAGAAACTTTTTACTTTGGAAAGTACGCTTACGGACAGCGGCTATTATGCTTATACCGAAGCGCTTCAAGGGCGTAAAGCGTTCTTGCTTCCCAATGAGGCGGTTCCGCCCACACAGGCTTTTTTAGAAAAAGTGGCTGCCCGGGTGGAAGAACTTAAAAAAGCGGGTTATATTGAAATTACCCGTTCGGAATATAAGATGATTCAAAACCAAACCAGGTGTTCAGATGAAACCCTGCGTACCAAACTGGGAATTTATGTGTTGCCGATAACCAAAAATGAGGTGCGGTATTTTGTATTGGCGCGTCAGACGGCCGACCCGAAAAAAGGCGTTCCGTATTATTATCTGATGGCGGCGCATGCCAAGCGTAATCCGAAAATAAAAGTGCCTTCCAACTCGTTGGTGGAAAGTTATTCTTTCTATGGCTATACGGTATGTTTAGACGACGGCAATTTGCTGGAATAGCGGGTTTATTTTGTAAAGAGGGATTGATCATACAAAAAAGGCGGGGCGTTTTCCCCGCCTTTTTACTGGCTGTTTCAAAATCAAACCAAAACTCGGGTAAAAACCGAGGAAGCGGGGAACGCTCCGCTTGCAAGCAAGCGTTTGCGTTTGACTTCCGTGGGTGGTCGGCGTTGGAAAAGATTTATTTGAGCCGACTTGCTCCTTTTAAGCGGGGTTGTTTTTCCCGATCAGTTTTAAAAATTCTTCTTCCGTCAGGACTGGCACGCCTAGTTCCTGAGCTTTGGCCAGTTTGCTGCCTGCGGCTTCTCCGGCCACGACATAAGCGGTTTTCTTGGACACGCTGGAGCTGGCCTTTCCGCCAAACTCTTTGGCTAGCAGCTCCGCTTCGGTGCGGGTCATCGTTTTAAGCTCGCCGGTAAAAACGAGCGTTTTCCCGTTTAAGATATTGCCGGAAAGTTCCTTTTGGGGTTGGGTAAAATTAAGTCCGGCGGCGCGCAGGCGTTCAATTTGTTCTTGTGCGCGCGGATTGCGGAAGAAATCATAGATGCTTTTGGAAACGATTTCTCCCACTTCACGAACATTTTGTAATTCTTCCAACGTGGCGTTTTTGAGTGCGTCCAGGGTGCGGAAGCGGTCTGCTAAAATTTCCGCCGTTTTCGCGCCGACAAAAGCAATTCCCAAAGCAAAGAGCAAGCGGGAAAGGGGTTTTTGTTTGCTGGCCTCGATGGAATCTAAGAGGTTTTGCGCTTTTTTGTCTTTAAAATTTTCGAGGTTCAGCAGGTGTAAAAAAGTCAGGTTATAAATGTCGGCAAAATCGGAGATGTAATTGTTTTCCAGCAGTTGGTCCATGACCACATCGCCCAGTCCTTCAATATCCATAGCGCCGCGGGAAGCAAAATGCAACAACCGCGCCCGCAGTTGGGCGGGGCAGGACGGATTGACGCAGTAGTAACCCACTTCGTCAGGTTCCTTATAGACGGGGCCTTTGCAGGAGGGACATACTGCCGGCGGCAATACTTCTTGCTGCCCTTTATGTTCTACTACTTTGACGATTTTAGGGATTACTTCCCCCGCTCGTTCAATAATTACCCGGTCGCCTATGCGCACCTTGAGCCGGTTGATTTCGTCAAAATTATGCAGTGTGGCATTGGAAATGGTTACCCCGCCCACGGAAACCGGTTCTAATTCCGCTACGGGCGTAATGACGCCGCTTCTTCCTACAGAAAAAAGGATATTATTTACGGTCGTAGTTGCCTGCGGCGCGGGATATTTAAACGCGATTGCCCAGCGGGGGCTTTTGGCTGTGACGCCCAGAATGCGCTGAAAATCAAACCGATTTACTTTTACAACGAGTCCGTCTACATCAAACGGCAGCTGATGGCGGGAAGACTCAAACTGGCTGTAAAACCGGATTACTTCGGAAATTTGAGTGGTTTTTGTGCGCGCCGGGCAGATGGAAAATCCCCATTGGCGGCACAAATCAATAAATCCGCTGAAGGAGTCGGCTGCGATGTTTCCGACGCCGAAAGAATGGGCGAAAAATTTAAGCGGCCGTTGGGCGGTTGTCAGCGGGTCTTTTTGCCGCAGGGATCCGGCGGCGGCATTGCGGGTATTAGCGAAGGTGTTTTCTCCCAGTGAAATTTGTTTCTGGTTCAAGGTTTCCAAATCTTTTTTTTCCAAATACACTTCCCCGCGAATTTCCAACAATCCGGCCGGGGCGTTGGCTATTTTTGGCGGAATATTTTTAATCGTACGGGCGTTGGCGGTAATATCTTCCCCCACTTTCCCGTCGCCGCGGCTGGCGGCCGTTACCAAAATGCCGTTTTCGTAAGTCAGCGAACAGGAAACCCCGTCTATTTTGGCTTCCACAACCATTTCGAAATCGCTGCGTTGGAGCGTTTTTTCCGCCCGGGCATACCATTCCCGAATATCCTCCGGGGAGTAGGAATTGTCCAACGAGAGCATAGGCGCCGCGTGCGTTACGGGAGAAAACAAAACGCCCGCTTGGCCGCCTACGCGCTGGGTGGGCGAATTTTTAGTGCGGTATTGGGGGTATTGGTCTTCCAGGTCTTTTAATTGTTTATAAAGTTCGTCGTACTGCGTATCGGACAAAATGGGGTTGTCCAAATTATAGTAGAGGTTATTATGATAATTGATCAGTTTTTTAAGCCGTTCAATTTCTTCTTTCGGGTGCATATTATTTACGTTCTTTTTTGAGCTGGTCTAACAAGCCATTGATAAATTTGCTGGAATTTTCGGTGGAGTATTTTTTTGCCAGTTCAATGGCCTCGTCAATAATAGCGGGAACGGGTGTTTTTTCCGGGCTAAAAACCATTTCATAAGTGGCCATGCGCAGAATGGATCTGTCAACGGCGGACATGCGCGACACCGTCCAATTCTTTGCATAGGCGGAAACGATTTTGTCGATTTCTTTTAAATGGGCGGTGGTGCCTGTTACCAAATCTTCACAGAACGGGAAGCAATCCCCGAGTTCCTTTTTAAAATCGGCCGCGTAACGCGTTACGTCGGTTTTTTGTGCTTCTTTTGCGCTGTCGGCGTAGTAGAGCGATTGCAACGCGCATTCCCGGGCCATTCTTCGGTTGCTCATGTTTTCCCCACTTTTCAACTGTAAAATATGTAGTAAAGACATATAGATTCTAGCAAATTTCCTGCTGTCTTGCAGGAACGCGCGCGAAAACAAACCTAATCAATTTTGATGTGGTTTTTTTCACTGTTTTGTGATAAGATAAAAAGAAGCTGATTTTTATGAGGGGGAATGTGAATGAAAAAAATAAGTTTTTTGTTGATGGGGGTTCTTTTGTTTTCGCTGCCGGCTTGGGCGCAAAAAATGCAGACGGTGGAAGGGTATGGCCGCTATGTTTCGCGCTCGTTGAAAAATTTGCCTGCTTTTAACGCGGTAGAAGTGCGCGGAGATGCGGAAGTGGATTTTATGCAGTCCGAGGAAGTGGCGGTAACGGTCAGCGGCCGGGAAAATTTGGTTTCTTTTGCCGATGTGCGAGTAGAAGAAGGCGTGTTGGTGGTCGGTTTTACGCGGCCGATTCATATCCGCGGGGAGCATCATTTGCGGGTGGCGGTCAGCGCGCCGGATTTGACGAAGGTTTCCGTCAGTCAAGGCGGCGAATTTGAAGTGCGCGGTTCGCTTCAGACGCAGGATTTAAAATTATCCGCCCTGCAGGATTCGGAAATTTCAATCGATTATTTGCAGGCGCATTCCGTAGAGGCGGTCGCTTTCGGGCGTGCCGAAGTGGAATTGAACCGGATACATACCCAGCGCTTGAATGCCACGGTTTCCGATCGGGCCGATATGGATTTTGCCGGAGAAACGCAGGACGCTGTTTTGGTGAACAATGGATCCGGCGAAATTGATGCAGACGATTTGCGCGCCACCTTTGCATACGTTACCAACAATGCTTCCGGCAAAATTAAAGTGTATGCAGTGGAGACCTTAAATGCGCAAGCCAACGGCCGCGGAAAAATTGAGTACAAGGGCTATCCTTCCACCGTTCATCGAGAGGGAAATGCGCGGAAAATCGTGCGGGACAGAGAGCACGATTACGAAGATTAAGTTTGAAAAAGGCTCCTTAGGGAGCCTTTTTTTATAGGAAAAAACGCCGCAAAAGTTCTATAATAAAAAAATGAAAAAGGTTCTTCTTTGTTTTGTAAGTTTTCTTTGTTTGACGGCGTGCTCGTCCACTCCGGAACAGCGTTTCGTGGGGGCGGATAAAGACGCCCACGGCTGCATCGCTTCGGCCGGATACACTTGGAGTGAAGCCCGCCAGGAATGCATTCGGGTATGGAAAGAAGGCATAAAAATAACCTCCTTGGCCGAAGATGGCACACAGGGCTATATTATTTTATCGGCCGATGGAACCCAAGCGGAAGTGTTTTTGCCGGTAAAAACGAAACCCGTTTTGCTGAAAAGGGCTTTTTCGCAGGACGGGCCTTTCTGGAAGGGGGACGACAATCCCTGGCTGCTCAAACGCTTGCCGCTGGGGTGGAAATTATATCAGGGTTCACGTTTGCAATACGAGGCGCCCAACCCGTAATTTAATTGACACTTTTTGAAAGAAGTTGGTATAATAATGGTGTTCCCGTATAGGGGAACTATTTTTTTGAAAGAATAAATAAATGGTTAGATTCGATAACAGAAGAGAATATAAAAAAGATCTCTATCGCAGAAACCAAAATATCCGCGTACCGGAAGTGAGAGTGATTGATTCTGACGGTACGATGATTGGGGTCATGCCGGTGGCGCAAGCCGTCTCCTTGGCCAAAGAACAAGAGCTGGACCTGGTGGAAATTTCACCCAACGCCCAGCCTCCTGTGTGTAAGATACTCGATTACAACCGGTATGTTTACGAACAGGGCAAAAAAGCGGCGGAAGCCAAAAAGAAACAAGCCAAAGTAACGTTAAAAGAGCTGCGCATTAAGTCGCGCATTGCTCCGCACGATCTGGACGTAAAAATCCGCCAGATTGAAGATTTTCTTCGTAAGAAGGATATGGTGCGTTTCGTAGTGGTGTTCCACGGCCGTGAAAACCAGCACAAAGATATCGGCATTCAGATCTTAAATGATACCGCCAAACGCTTGGCTGAACTCGCCAACGTGGACGGCGGGCTGCAGTCGATGGGAAACCGAATGTCGATGACGTTTGTGCCCAAAAACTAAACGATTTTTTAGGTTCTTTTTAGTGTACTGCGTACGGGGCTTGACCGGCTCCCGGCGCAGGTTGTTCGGAAAAAGAACTAATTAAACAGAGGTACTCATAAAATGCCTAAATTGAAAAACCACAGCGGCGGCAAAAAACGCTTCAGAAAAACCGCCACGGGTAAATTTACCCACAGAAAAGCCGGCAGAAAACACTTGCTTACGCCTGTTTCTGCCTCCCGGAAGCACGAAACCAGAAAGAACGGCGTGATTACGCCCGAGTCCAACAAAGGGAAGATTTTGGAAAAATATCTCCCCATGGCCAAATAAGAGGTTAGAAACATGAGAATTAAATTCAGCGTTCCCAGACACGCAAGAAAGAAAAAAGTATTGAAAAGAGCCAGCGGCTATTACGGAGACAAATCCCGCCGCTTGCGCATGGCCACCCAGCAGCTGGATAAATCCGGCGTACACGCTTACGTTGGCCGCAAAGACAAAAAAACCACTTACCGCCAGTTGTGGATTACCCGCATCAACGCCGCGGTAAGAGAGGAAGGTTTGTCTTACTCTAAATTCATCAGCGGACTGGCCAAAGCCAACATCACGCTTAACCGCAAAATGTTGTCTGAAATGGCGATCAAAGACCCGGTGTCCTTCAAGAAATTGGTGGACGTAGTCAAAGCCGCTTAAGCGTTTCTGCTTTGCAAGTAAAACCCCGCTTTATGGCGGGGTTTTTTTGTGTTTGGAAGCGCCGGATCCAGGGGGACTTTGTTGGTTTTAAAAAACTTTCATCGCAGCCGTTTCTTTTTAGCGGGAGCGTTCGTTAAAAACGGCCGGAAGTCGTTGATAGGCGCGGCGGCGGAAAAAGGGCGGCGTGAAACAGGAAGAGGCAGAAAGAGCTATTTCAAAAGGATTCTTCCGCCGTTCCGTTTGCGATGCGCTGATAATCTCGGACGCGCTTAAAGAATGCTTTCCACGCGGGGGACATCGTCGCTGCCCGGCGGTTAATATCCCGGCGGTGGCGCAGAAAAGTTTCGTACAATTTTTGCGAAGTTTGTTGATTGATTTGCCGTTGCCTTTGGGCGAAATCTTGGCGGGTTTTACAGGTCTTTGCGTTGTGCGTACTGGCTTGTTCATCGCGAATTAGAACTGCAATCACTTCTTTTTTTGCGCTTTCCCCAAAAATTTCTTCTGTAGAATCGACCAACTCGGCGTTATATTGCCGGCGTTTTGCCAGAAATTCGTCCAGCAAAACGGAGATTTCCGGCGGGAAATGAGGATTTCGGAGCGGCGGGCGCAAATCCTCCAGAGTAATTTGCAGAAAAGGAACGGCCGGGTTGGCAGACGGTTCTGCAGGAGGAGGCACGCGGGCGGCCGGGGGCGTATAAGTTTTGGCTTTTTGTAAAGGAGTTAATTGGACAAGAAGTTGGAGCCATTGATGGGTTTGTTTTCTTAATTCGTTTTGCAAAGGAAAAGAGGAACTTCTCTGCGGTTGGGGAACCGTTTGAGAAAGGGGCAGAGAACCGGCGGTAAGAGATAAAAACGAACGCAGGGTATGCGAGAAAAAAAGGAGAAAGACGGCCAACAGCACTAAAAATAAGATGAATTTAAAACGGCCCATGATTTCCCCAAAAGGCACAAAAATTAACGGATCTTTTTAATACTGCTTGCATTGTTACGCAGCAATTCATTAATTTTACGATCTTGTTCTTGTAAGAGTTTTTGCTGGGAAGCGAAATAGGCGGAGAAATCCGCACTTTCGGCGGCAATCTTTTTTAATTGGCGTTCTGTTTGCGCGGTTAATAAAAAGGCTTGGTATTTTACATTTTCTCCAAACGTAATCGCCACATCAGAGAGCGTTTTTTGATTCGATAATTGTACCGCTTCCAGCGCCCGTTTCATGCGTACGCGGTCGGCGTGGGAAGCTTTGCCGGGGAGGGCGTCTGTATCCATGGTTACTTCCATAATTTGCGGTCGTGCGGGTTTAGCCGCGGCGGGATTGTTTTGCGGTACGGTTTGCCCGGGTGCGGCTGCCTGGGACTGTGTATTTTTGAAAGTTGCTGTCCAATTTTTAAAACGAGGATCTTGTTGCAAAGCTTTTTGTTTCTGGGAAAGTTGTTTCGTCATAAAATTAGCATATTGCTGCAACCAGAACAAACGGATTTGAGATTCCTGTTCTTTGCTGGTGCAAGCGGCCAGTAATAAAACGATTGCGAAGGGTAATAAAATCGATTTTTTCATAAATCCTCTGTTTTCCAAAATATAACAAATTTATTTTAATCCGTACAATGTTTTTGTATTGCGAACGCTTGTTTCGGCCAATTGAGTGAGGGGCATATCCAGATAATCGGCTACAAATTGGGCGATAAGAGGGATGTTGGACGGATCGTTGCGCTGGCCGCGTTTGCCTTGCGGGGAAAGATACGGGCAATCCGTTTCCAAAATAATTTTATCCGCGCCCGCTTTTTTGACCGCTTCGCGTATATATTCATTTTTCTTGTAGGTAAAACAACCGTTAATTCCCAGCAACAGCCCCATATCCAACGCTTTTTTTGCCTCTTCGTACCGGGCACAAAAACAATGCAGTACGCCGGGATATTGGGTGGAGGAGGTGCCGTTCCAGTTATGTTTTAAAGCGTGGAAACAATCCTCATAAGCGGCATAATCTTCGCCTTCCCGACGAATGTGCAATACAATTGGTTTTTGCGTTTGGTTGGCCAGAGCCAGCATTTTGGCAAAGGTTTCTTGTTGCTTTTCTTTTCCCGTCAATTCAAAACACGTATAATCCAACCCGATTTCGCCTACGGCCACATTGCGTTCGTCGGGCAGGAAAGCGGCCAATTCTTTCCAGGCCAGCTCATCCATTTTGCAGGCATATTCGGGGTGGACGCCCAATACGGCGCGAATAAAAGTGGGAAATCGGGAAACCAATTCCAACGCGGGTTGCCATTCCTCGGGAGAACAACCGATTTCTACGCTAAGCGCGATACCGGCCTGCGGTAGTTTCTGGGTAATCAATTCGGTGCGGTCTGCGTCAAAAGCAGGATCGTTTAAATGGGCGTGTGAATCAATAAATTGCATAACTATATTGTATCTTTTTACAGGGAGATTTTAGAAGAGGGTTGCTTTGTTTTTTTTTGATAAAGCGAGTGTATGAAAAATTCTCAAATAATTCCGGCGACTAAAACAGTCGGGTTTACTCTTATGGAGCTGTTGGTGGTTGTTTTAATCATTGGTATTTTGGCGGCTGTGGCGTTGCCGCAATATCAGGCGTCCGTTCTGAAAAGCCGTTATATGCAGATGATTACGCTGGCGGAAAGCATTTTTAAGGCGCAGGAAGTATATCGTATGGCCAACGGTCAGTATGCCGCCGCGTTTGACGATCTGGATATTGAACTTCCCTCTAACTACAATGCCCCCGGATATGACGGCGAGGGCAAAGTGGTTTCTTTAGCTACCGCCGGGCAAAAGCAAGGCTGTTATTTTCGGGAAACGCGAGACGGATCTGCGCCGGCCGATTATATTAATTGTTATTTAAAACCTTCTGTAGGAAAGATGATAGGATACCGGATTACTTTTAGCACGCAGGAAAGAATGTGCCGATCTTATTCGCAAGATTCCTTGCTGGATCAAACCTGTCGCAGCGTGACAGGGTTAAGCGAACCTTCTTATCGCTTGTCCGGGGGAGAAGGGGTCTATATTTTTCCCGGATAATCCGAGCGATTTTTACTAACCCAAAAACGCACTTGTTTTTGATTGCAATCCTTTCTATACTGGCTGATAGAAAGGGTTTTTAATGGGTCTTTGTCCGACGGGAAAGACGGTTTCAAAATTAGCAGTCTAAAAAAGGGGTTGACAAAAATAAAATAATTGCATATAATTTTAGCAGAGGGATTGAAAGAGTGCTAAAATAAACAAAAAGCTCCGAAGGTTCTTCCAGGAAAAAAGATATGAGAATTTTAAAACCGGAAATCGCCAAAGCCCGTAAAGAAAAAATCCTGCGGTGGGTAATCCAGCAGTTTGTGGAGACGCGCCGCCCGGTGGGTTCGCAAATGATTGCGGACGGAGCGCTGCAAGACGTTTCCAGCGCCACTATTCGCAACATTATGAAGGAACTGGAAGAAGAAGGGTATTTGTATCAGCCGCATACTTCCGGGGGACGCATTCCTACGGATAAAGCCTACCGCTATTATGTGGATTACCTGGCCAATGTACAAAAAATGGCGGCTCGGGAACGGCAGCGCATTGAGGAACAATATGATGCGCGCGTGAACGAAGTGGATAATATGCTGGTGCAAACCTCGCGTTTACTAGCGATGTTGTCGGGCGCGGCGGGGTTTGTCTATACGGCGCACGTGGAAGACCAGCGCGTACAGCGGTTGGATTTTATTCCGCTAGCGCCGGGGATGATTTTGGCGGTGTTGGTCACGCAAGCCGGAGCGGTGCGGCACTGGCCGGTGCGCACGGGATATGTAATTCCTCCGGCGCGCTTGCGGGTACTCAGCCGGTTTATCAACGAAGAAATTGCCGGATTAACGTTGGCGCAGGCGCGGCAAGTGCTGTGGCAGCATATTCATTCGGGACACCGCGAAATTTCAGATATGGCGGATCTGGCCACGCAGGTTTTAAAAGATATTGAGCGGCCGCAGACCGGAGCGGATGAACTGTATGTGGAAGGAATCGGCCGCCTGCTGGAAAATACGACGCAGGAAGATTATGAAGATTTGAAGCAGATGATGCGCGTTGTAGAAGAGCGCGAACGTTTTTCCTCGTTGCTAAACGAGAAAATGACGGATATGGAGAAATCCAATCAAAAGCTCAATGTCAGCATCGGCAGCGAGAACGAGCTGAAGGAACTGCAAAACCTCAGCATTGTTTCTACGGCGTGCCGGGTGGGGGATAAAACCGTAGGAATGTTGGGCATTATCGGCCCGAAACATATGGAGTATACCCGGGTGATGTCCTTGGTAAACTTCATTGGGGACTTATTGGAAGCGTCCATGAAGAACTGGACGGCCTTGCCTTCGGGGGACGAAAAAGATTATGAGTAAGAAACATCAGCATAAACACGGCGGCGCGGAAGCGTCCGCCGAAGAATTGGACGAAAAAGACTTGCCGGAAGTAAGCGAACCGGAGATTGAGGTAACACCGGAAGATGAACCCGCCCAAGAAAAAAAGTCCGATTATTATGAACAGCTGGTTCGTTTGAGCGCGGATTTTGAAAATTACCGCAAACGTACCGAACGCGAAAAAGCTTCGTTCTTGGCCTACGGCAAAAAACAATTTGCCGAAAAGTTGCTCCCCGCGTATGAAGTGCTTTTGCGCCAACGCGCCGAGCTGGCGAAAGAAGAAGATAAAGGAGAATGCACCGCTTCGTTAAAAGCCGTGAAAGACGGATTAAATATGGTTTTTACGGAGTTGGAGAAAGCTTTTAAGGCCGAGGGCATAGAGCGTATGGAGGTGTTGGATAAGCCCTATGATCCGGCCACACAAGAAGTAGTGGCGATGATTCCGTCCAGCGAAGCCCAGGACGGACTCGTATTGCAAGAAGTACAAATGGGTTTTATGATGGACGGCAAAGTCCTGCGCCCGGCGCGGGTGATTGTCGGCCAGCACGCGGAAGGGTAAGTCCTGTTCCGCCCAATGGGGTAAACATTTTTTGATTTCACAAGGAGAAATAAAGTATGGCTAAAATTATCGGTATTGACTTGGGAACTTCCAACACCGCCGCGGCGGTTATGGAAGGAGGCAGAGGAACGATTATTCCGTCTGCCGAAGGAAGCTCTGTCGGCGGGAAAGCGTTTCCGTCGTATGTGGCTTTTACCAAAGACGGTCAGCGTTTGGTGGGCGAACCGGCGCGCCGGCAGGCGATTGCCAACCCGGAAGGCACGGTAACGGCTTTCAAACGCAAAATGGGGGAAAATTATAAATACAATTTGCGCGGACAGGAATTCACGCCGCAGCAGCTGTCGGCTTTCATCTTGCAGAAGGTGAAAAAAGACGCCGAGGCTTTCTTGGGCGAACCCGTAGAAAAAGCCGTTATTACGGTGCCCGCTTATTTTAATGACAACCAACGCCAGGCCACTAAAGACGCCGGACGCATCGCGGGATTGGAAGTGGTACGCTTGGTAAACGAACCGACGGCCGCCGCGTTGGCTTTCGGTATTGATAAAGCCGGCAAAGAACAAAAAGTAATGGTCTTTGACTTGGGCGGCGGTACGCTGGATGTAACCATTATGGAAATGGGCAAAGAAGGTACGTTTGACGTGCTTTCCACTTCCGGCGACACGCAGCTGGGCGGTACGGATATGGATAACGCTATCATTCATTGGATGGTGGACGAATTCCGCAAACAGACCGGTATTGATTTGTCGCAGGACAAACAAGCCCAGCAACGCCTCAAAGACGCGGCCGAAAAAGCCAAAATTGAACTGTCCACCACGATGGAAACGGACATCAACCTGCCGTTCATCTCCGCCGGTGCGGACGGCCCGAAACACTTGGAACTGAAATTGTCCCGCGCCAAACTGGAAAGCTTGGTGGACGATATCGTCAAACGCTGCGGCAAATCGGTCAACCAGGCCTTGTCCGACGCGAATTTGAGTGCTTCTCAAATTGACCGCATCATCTTGGTCGGCGGTCCGACCCGTATGCCGATCGTGCAGAAATACGTGGAAGACTTGGTCGGCAAAAAGATTGAACGCGGCATTGACCCGATGGAATGCGTGGCGATCGGCGCAGCCGTGCAGGCCGGTATTTTGACGGGCGACGTCAAAGACGTGCTTTTGTTGGACGTAACGCCGCTGTCTTTGGGATTGGAAACGTTGGGCGGCGTATGCACGCGCCTTATTGAACGCAACACCACGATCCCGGTGCGCAAAACGCAGGTGTTCTCTACGGCTTCGGACAATCAGCCGGCCGTAACCATCAACGTCTTGCAGGGGGAACGCCCGATGGCCAAAGACAACGTCCCGCTGGGCAAGTTTGACCTGGACGGCATTCCGCCGGCTCCGCGCGGCGTGCCGCAGATTGAAGTTACCTTTGATATTGACGCCAACGGTATTTTAAACGTTTCCGCCAAAGATCTGGGTACAAACAAAGAACAGCACATTACGATCAGCTCGCCCAATAAGCTCAGTGATACGGAAGTGGAAAAATTTGTCAAAGACGCGGAAAAATTCGCGGAAGAAGACAAAAAACACAAAGAACTCATTGAAGCCAAAAACCAGGGCGACAGCGTGCTCTACCAGACGGAAAAATCGCTGAAAGAATATGGCGATAAAGTGTCCCAGGACGACCGCTTGGCCATTGACCGCGCTTTGGGCGACCTCAAAGACGCCCTTAAAGGCGACGACGTAGCCAAGATTAAATCCGCCACGGACGCGGCCTTGCAGGCCGGCCAGAAGCTGGGCGAAGCGATGTATAAAGACGCCCAGGCCAAACAACAGGCGCAAGCCGGAGCGCAAGCCGGCGCTCAGCCCGGCCCGGACGCTCAAGCGCAAGCCGGTGCGGCCGGCAACGGCGGCAAGGATGACGTGGTAGAAGCCGAAGTCGTGGATAAATAAGTTTGGGTGATAAATCCGAAAAGGGGCTGGTATATCCGGCCCCTTTTTTATGGTAAATATCCAGTATGGAGAATTTATAAACAAAGGGTTTACATTATAGAATGATTGGCATTTTAGTGTCTGTTTCTATTCCTTGTTCCTCGCTTTTTAGCGGGGGTTTTATTTTTAGGGAAGCAAATAAATCCGCCTAGCGGCAAGTATGTTAATAA
>CALVFE010000002.1 GCA_944326765.1 uncultured Elusimicrobiales bacterium
GGCCAATTAAAACTCCCCGTCCCCCCCGGATTTACGATTACCACCGAAGTTTGCACCTACTACTGGAACAACAAACGCACCTATCCCAAAACCTTAAAAGCCGATGTAGAAGCCAACCTCAAAAAGATTGAACGCGAAACCAAAAAACAGTTCGGTTCGGAGAAAAATCCGCTGTTGGTGTCCGTCCGTTCCGGCGCGCGCGCTTCTATGCCGGGTATGATGGAAACGATTTTGAACATCGGGCTTACCGAAAAAACCATTCCCGGTATGATTGCCAAAACCGGCGATCCGCGCTTTGTGTATGACGCTTACCGTCGCTTGATTATGATGTACTCCGATGTGGTTATGGAAAAAGCCGCCGGCATTGAACCCAAAGACGGCGAAGGCATCCGCAAAATTTTGGACGGTATGCTGGGCGATCTGAAAACCAAATTGGGCGTATCCGACGATACACATATCCCGGCCGAAGAACTTAAAAAACTGTGCGTAGCGTTTAAAAATACCGTCAAAAAAGTGCTCAAAAAAGAATTTCCCGACGATCCGATGGAACAGCTTTGGGGCGCCATCGGCGCGGTGTTTGCTTCTTGGAACGGCAAACGCGCCATCGCCTACCGCAACATTGAAAACATTCCCCACGATTGGGGTACGGCCGTCAACGTGCAGACGATGGTATTCGGCAATATGGGCGACACCAGCGCCACCGGCGTGGCTTTTACGCGCAACCCCGGCAACGGCGACAGCCATTTCTACGGCGAGTATTTAGTCAACGCCCAAGGCGAAGACGTGGTGGCCGGTATCCGCACCCCCTCGCCGATGAACAAATGGTCAACCAATGCTCATTCCAAACACCTGCCTACTTTGGAAAAAGTAATGCCCAAAGTATATAAGGAATTGGACGCCATCCAGAAAAAGCTGGAAAAACACTTCCACGATATGCTGGATATTGAATTTACCATTGAAGACCAGAAACTCTGGATGCTGCAGTGCCGCGTGGGTAAGAGAAATGGTACGGCGGCCGTGCAGATGGCGTTGGATATGGTAAAAGAACGCTTGATTACCAAAGAAGAAGCCGTCCTGCGCGTAACGCCTGCGCAACTGGGCGAACTGTTGCTGCCGGCCATTGATCCGAAAGCGGAAGCGGGCGTAACCCCGATTGCTCAAGGCTTGCCGGCCGGTCCCGGCGGTGCAGCGGGCGCAATCGTTTTTAACTCGGCAGACGCCATTAAACTGCAAGAAGCGGGCAAAAACGCTATTTTGGTGCGCGAAGAAACCAACCCCGAAGACATTGAAGGGATGCGCGCGGCGGCCGGTATTTTGACCCAGCGCGGCGGGATGACCTCGCACGCGGCCTTGGTGGCGCGCGGCTGGGGTAAATGCTGCATCGTGGGCTGCGGCGAATTGGAAATCAATCTGAACGCCAAAACCGTCAAAATGGGCGGCAAAACCTTTAAAGAAGGCGACGAGCTGACCTTGAACGGCACGAAAGGATTTGTCTATCAAGGCGCGCTTAAAATGTTGGGCGCGGGCGAAGGCAACAAAAACTTGGCGGCGTTCCTCTCGCTGTGCGACAAAGTGCGCACGATGAAGGTTCGCGCCAACGCCGATACGGAAGATGACGCCATTAAAGCGCGCAAATTTGGCGCCGAAGGCATTGGCCTGTTCCGCATTGAACATATGTTCTACGGCAAAAATTCCGACAAGCCCTTGTTCATCCTGCGCAAGATGATTCTTTCCGGCAGCGAAGCGGAACGCAAAGCCGCCGTGGAAGAACTCTTTCCGTATATGAAAAAGGAAATCAAAGCCACGATGAAAGCCATGGCCGGTTTTGGCGTAACCGTGCGCTTGATGGATCCGCCGCTGCACGAATTCGTGCCGACCTTGCCCGAAAAACAGGCCGAATTGGCCAAAGCGTTGGGTATTACGATGGACGTGTTCAAAGAACGCGCCGCCGGATTGCACGAAGTCAACCCGATGATGGGACACCGCGGTATCCGCTTGGGCGTAACCTATCCGGAAATTACGACGATGCAGTCCCGCGCTATCTTTGAATCCGCCGCCGAATTGATTAAAGAAGGCGTCAAAGCCCAGCCGGAAGTAATGATTCCGCTGACCTGCGACGTTAATGAAATTATCGCCCAGAAGAAACTCATTCGCGCCGCTTACGAAGAAGTCGTGGCCAAGACGAAAGTCAAAAAGCTTAACTTCTCCGTCGGTACGATGATTGAAATCCCCCGTGCGGCCGTTCTCGCTTATGAAGTGGCCCAGGAAGCGGACTTCTTCTCCTTCGGCACGAACGATCTTACGCAGATGACCTTCGGTTTCTCGCGCGACGATATCGGTTCTTTCCTGCCCGAATACTTGAAACAAGGCATTTTGGAAGCCGATCCGTTCCAAACCTTGGATCAGCGCGGCGTAGGAATGCTGATTGAACACGCCGTAGCCGAAGGGCGCGACGCCAAGCCGAACCTCAAAGTAGGCATCTGCGGGGAACACGGCGGCGATCCCGAAAGCGTGGAATTCTGCCACCGCGAAGGGTTCACCTATGTGTCCTGCTCGGCGTTCCGCGTGCCGATAGCGCGTTTGGCCGCTGCGCAAGCCGCCGCCAAAGACGTGTTGGCCAAGAAACGCAAATAACAAAATCTAAAAAGCTTCCCCGGTAACCGGGGAAGCTTTTTTATGGGAGCTTTTATGAAAGATAAGCTTTTACTTCTTTTTTGGGGCATTCTTGCCGGAGCGGCGTTCGTGGGGTGTATTTTGGTTTTTGGTCAGGGAATGAATTGGATTAATGCCCGCGGTTCTTTTACAGTGCCGCCGCTGTATTTTAAGATAGGCTTATTGCTGGTAATGGTTGCCGTGTTGTTTCTATTGGCTAAAATGTGGATTTTCTTTAACGGTAAAATTACCCGTAAAGAGGCGGAAAAAATTTTTACGCCGGAGTTAATAACTTTCATTTATCAGGCGCCGCTGGCGAAGGCGATTGTGGAACATCGCACGGATCTGTTAGACGGATTGCGTTTTTTGCCGCAGCAGACCCGGGTTCAATGCGTTAACGCCCCTGTACACGAGGGAATTACCCCCCTGCATATCGCGGCCGCGCTGGGGCGTAAAAATTTTTGTGCGGCGTTGCTCAAATACGGATCCGAATTATACGCCCAAGACAGCAAAGGCGAAACGCCGCAGGATTATGCGCTTCGCTTTCATCAACAAGAAACTTTTCTCTTTCTGCAGACATATAAAAAATAATTTCGTTAGGAACCCGTCTTAAATGCTAAAACCCGCTACCCAACATTCCCTTCCGCAGGCATACGGAAGGTTTTTTCTTCCCCTTCTCCTAACCTAATCAATGTGATTTCCGTTATTTCCGCTGTTGCCTGATTGGCTCAAGGTCGTTTGGTACCCAAACCGGTAGGTCTTTTTTGGACTGTATTTTAGGTCTAAAGACCCTGGTTTTTGTTTTCTTAAACAGGCATACTGTAATATATAGGAGGCGTTTTTATGAAACTATCTGCCGATGACTTTTTGATTATGAGTATGGAATTTATTGCGGTATCTTCTGAAAGCACCCAATCCCCCTTCGTAAACGCCTAATGCTTTTTCGGCTTGCGCCTGTATGCCCGTACAGACGCAATTTTATGCAGTCGGAAGGCGAAACGTATGTCGTTTCTCTTTACGCCGCCGGGATTATTTACTAAAATATAACAATGAAAGCTTTTCCCATAATTGTATCTTCACCGTCAGGCGCCGGCAAAACGACTATTGTGGACGCCGTATTGAAGCGCAATAAAACCGTTTCGCGCGTAATTACGGCCACTACCCGCGCCCCCCGCACCGGGGAAAAAGACGGCGTGGATTATTTGTTTTGGAGTATCAAGCAGTTTGAACAGGCCATCAAAAAAGGCCAAATGCTCGAATGGGCGCAAGTGCATACCCATTATTATGGCATTCCCAAAAAGTCTGTAGATGGACTGATGAAAAAGGGAATTTGCCCTATTTTAGTAATAGACGTTCAAGGAGCGCGTACGGTAAAAGCGCAATATCCCGACGCCGCCACCGTATTTATTGTACCGCCCAGTTTAAAAGAGCTGAAGAAACGTATTTTGGGGCGCAACGATAATACCCAAGATATAGAAATTCGTTTGGAAACGGCGAAGAAAGAAATGCACGAATTAGACCGCTACGACTATGCCCTGCTCAATGACGATTTGGAAGAAGCAGTGGATAAAATGGCCGGGATTATAGCCGCCGAGCAATGCCGCGTAAGTCGGCAGGATTTGAAAATTAAAAACCTGAAGTAAAAACGAGGGAGCGAGATATGTCCGTAAAAAATGATAAAGAATTTGACGCCAAACTAATGAATTATGACGGCGATCGTTATGATATTGTGGTATTGGCGTCTATGTGGGCGAAAGAACTGAAGAAAAAAGAGGAATATAAAAATCAGCCCAATGCGGTAGTGATTAAAGTCGCGTTGGACGATATTTTATCCAACCGTGTTTCTAAAGACGAAGTGCTTCGTGTTAGCAAAGAAAATTTGGAAGCGGAACTCAAAGCTCAGGAAGAAGCACGCAAAGAAGCGGAACGTAAAGCAAAAGAGCCGATGAAACTGTAAATTATGGCAAACGATTCGCTGCGCCGGCTGGCTTCGGATTTAAAGATATTTCTGGCCGCCCAGGACGAGGACGAATTTATTTCGGCGGCTGCGCCCGAACGCGCGGCCGCTGTTGGTTCTATGCCTTCGGAACCGGTGCCTTTGCCGAAGATGCCCGAAGGAGAAACTTTAACGGTGGATTTTCCGCGGGCACAGAAACAAGAACCGCCTGTTGCTGGGTCGCCGACTTTAGAGAATCCTGTTGCTATGAATGCTTCGGCTTCATCGGTTGTTTCGAATAATATAGCTGCCCCGGCAGTAGGAGAAATCATGAATTCTGCCCAAAAAACAGCCGCTTTGGCCGAGCTGGCTCAAACCATTAAAAATTGTACCCGCTGCCCGCTTGGGAGCACGCGCATTCACGCCGTACCCGGCGAGGGCAATGTAGATGCCGAGTTGATGTTTGTAGGCGAAGGCCCCGGCTTTGATGAAGACCGTCAAGGCCGTCCGTTTGTCGGTCGCGCCGGGCAGTTGCTAGATAAAATGATTGCGGCGATGGGGCTTAAGCGGGAACAGGTTTATATTGCCAACATCGCCAAATGCCACCCGATGACGGATCCGCTCCACCCCGAAAAACACGGCAATGACCGCGCTCCAAACGCGGGCGAAATCGCCTGCTGCCGCAAATATCTTGAACAGCAAATCGCCATTATTTGTCCCAAATATGTAGTAGCGCTGGGCGGAGTGTCCGCTAAAGCGCTGATTGCCGATGCCAAATCTTTAGGAGCGCTGCGCGGTAAATTTTATGATTTGCATTTAGACAGCGTAACACTCCCCCGCCCCGTCAAAATTTTGGCTACCTTTCACCCAGCGGCTCTTTTGCGAAATCCCGGTTGGAAGAAAGACGCTTGGATTGATTTGCAGCTGGTCATGGCGGAGCTCGGTTTAAAAGGCGCCAAGTAATTTATGTACTGCAAAGTGGTTTTTGATGTGCCGCTGGATCGTGATTTCGACTACGCTATCCCGGCCGAGCTGGAAGATAAAATTATTCCGGGGGTGCGTGTAACGGCTCCGTTTGGCCGCGTGCTGACCGGTGGCATGGTTACGGCCGTAAGTGAAGTTTGTACGGCGCCGCAAGGCGTCAAACTAAAGGAAATCGCTTCGGTGGTGGACAAACGGCCTCTTTTTGGATCCGACTTGTTTCCGCTGATGCGTTTTATGAAAGCGCATTGGGGGTGCCCCGTCGGTCAGATTTTATTTGCCCTGGTTCCCCCGCAGCCTTATTTTAAACTGGAAAATCCGCCCACCTCCGTACATATAGAGATAAAAACCCCCTCCTTGCATTTAACCTCCTCGCAGGAAAATGCTTTAAAAACCGTGCGCGCTTTTCCGGCGTATGAATTTCATTCGGTTCTTTTCAACGGCGCGGCTTTTACGGGAAAAACCGAAACGGCGTTGCGGCTGGCGGGCGAAGTATTAGCCGGCTACGGCCAGGCGCTTATTACCGTGCCGGACATTGCGGCTTCCCGGCAGTTTATTGCAGAAGCGGAACAACGCTTCGGGGCGGAGAATGTGTTTTGCTGGCACAGCCGAATGCCGGTAAGTAAAAAGAGAAAATACTTTTCCGCTATTTCCAACGGTCTTCCCTGCGTTGTTATCTCCACGCGCTCGGGTGCGTTGCTGCCTTTTAAAAATTTGCGGTTGGCCGCCGTATTAGATGAAGGCGACGACAATTATAAGCAAGAAGAAAATAAACCCTATTATCATTTGCGCGAATTATTGACCTTCCGCGCCCAAATGCATGGATCGGTATTACTGTTTGTATCGGCTACGCCCAGTCTGGAACTGTTGTGTGCGGTTCAAAAGGGCGAAGTGCTTTCTTTGCCGTTTCAGGAAGCCGTCCCCGGGCACGCTTTCGCGCCGCAGCTTAAACTAACGGAAAAAAAAGGCGAAAAAAGCCGCTTCCTATCCGATTTTTTGCTGGAACAGCTTGCTGAAAATTTAAAACGGAAGGAAACTTCTCTTTTGATTTTAAACCGCCGCGGTTATTCCAACTCCTATTATTGTCTGAACTGCGGAGCGTATGCCAAATGTAAAAAATGCGGCGCTATTCTGGCACGCGAAAATACGCCCGAACACGGGGACAGACTGGTGTGTAAAAAATGCGGGCATACGGAATCGTTGCAGCAGGAATGCCCGCAATGCCATAATCTGATTTTTAAATCGCGCGGCGGCGGCACCCAAAAGATTGTAACGGAATTGGCCAAGCTGTTTCCTAAAGCGCGCCTGCTGCGGTTGGATTCTGATACGCTCAAAACGAAGGCAGGGCAAGGATTTGAAGCGTTAAACGCCTTAAAAGACGGCCGGGCGGATATCATTGTGGGTACGCGTCTTGCGGCTGGAGCGCTGCGCGGATCTCAAGTAACGCTGGCGGCAGTATTAGACGCCGAATTGGAACTGGACGGACCGGATTTTCGCGCCTCGGAGAAATACGGGCAGATGCTTTTTGCGCTGCGCGGCCATTTGTCCGGCGTACCGAACGGACGCCTTATTATCCAAACGGCCGACAAAGAAACCTACGATTATGATCCGCTCTTTCGAGGAGATTACGCGCAAACCGCCGAAACGGAACTTGCTTTGCGGGAAAGCTTTTCTTATCCCCCTTTTGTGCGTTTAATAAAAGTACTCATCAAAGCGAAAGAACTGGACTTGCTTCATGCGGAAACAGCGCGTCTGAAACGTTTGGCGGCGCCGCTGGTATTGGAAACCTTGGGCCCGGTGTGGTGTGCCAAAAAAACCGATACCCTCCAAAAACAGTACCTGCTTTTTAAAACCGATGACGCCCGTTGGCTGGAATTATTGGCGGAGTTGGATTCTTTTGTTCCCGCTAAAAAAGCGGCGGTAAAGATATCGGCCGATCCCTATGATTTTTATTGAGGAATAGAAAATGAAATTCATAGACCTGTTTCGTTTCTCCCCCCGTGCAAGCCGAGAGGAGTTTGCCTTGATTAGCCTATGCGGGCAGATTGTTTCGTTACTGTTCTATGCGGTTGAGGGGCTGTTTGGCCCGCATAGCGTTTCTTGGGTTCAGCTGATAGGGATTGCTGCGGCCGGATTGTTCCTGTGCATGCTCTTTTTGGGGCTTTTTTGGATTACGCTGGCAGTTAGCTGGAGACGTATGCACGACCTGAATCTGTCCGGTTGCTGGTATTTAGGATACTATATCGCCGTAATGGCGTTGAGCGTGGTATTTACAAACGTATGGTGGTTGTTCAGCTTGATGGGATTGGGAGTAATGTTACTTTTGTGTCTTAAAAAATCTGCGCCGCCCAACCGGTTTGGGCAAGCCCCCGCGGTTTTTTTACCGACGGTGTTTTCGCGGCGCGGTATGTTCACAGCGGTAATAGTACTTTGCGTGTTTGTTTCTTTAGGCCAAGTATTTCTTTCCCGTATGCAGTTGTCGTTTGTCCAAGCGCGGCAACGCGTAGAGGCTATGCACCAACCTTTTTGATGATTACCCTAAGAGCGAAGTTTTGATATACTGTAAAAGTAACAAGGGGGTATTATGAATGGAAGATTAGGAAGATTGGGATATTTTGTTCGGTTGTGTATGATTGGCGTATTGTATGGACTAGGAGCGTTTTTCTTTGCCTTGGGCGGCAAAGGGGAATCGCTTAATCCGGTGGCGTTGTTGTTTTTGTTTCTGGGAAGCGGCACTTTGCTGATGGCGCTTTTTTCGTGGTGGTTTTCGACGGTGCGCCGCCTGCACGATATGGATTTGTCGGGCTGGTGGATTTTGTTGGTGTGTTTCTTTCCCATTTTGATATTGGTGCTGTGCGTATGGCCGGGAATGAAAGGATATAACCGCTTTGGTCCGCCGCTGATATATTAACTGATTTTTTTAACCGCCCGCCGAGCTTTCGGCGGGCGGTTTTGCATGGTATATGGTAAAATATAATAGATAACCCGTTTTTGATGGAGAAAGAAAATGACTTTGGAAGAACAAATCAATTTTTTAACGCGCGGCTGCGTAGATGTGGTATCCAAATCCGATTTAGCCAAAAAGCTGGAAAGCGGCAAAACGCTTAAAGTGAAATTAGGCTGTGATCCTACCAGCGCGGACTTGCACCTCGGACATAGTGTGGCGCTTTCGTTAATGCGGCGCTTTCAGGATTTAGGGCACAAAGCCGTGCTGGTAATCGGCGATTTTACGGCCGCCGTAGGAGATCCTTCCGGCCGCGATTCCACGCGCCCCGTTTTGCCGCGTGAGAAAATTTTAGAAAACGCCAAGACCTATACGGATCAGGCTTTTAAAGTATTGGATCCCGCCAAAACGGAAATTCGTTTTAATAGCGAATGGTTGGATCCTTTTATCTCCGGAAAAGAGCTGTTGCAAACCTTGCAAAAAGTGACGGTTGCCCAAGTGTTGGAACGCGATGATTTCAAAAAACGTATGGCGTCTGGAAATCCCATCAGCATGCTGGAGGTATTGTACAGCTTGTTCCAAGGGCAGGATTCCGTAGCGTTGCAAGCCGATGTGGAACTGGGCGGAACGGATCAAATTTTTAACTTGCTCGTTGGTCGGCAATTACAAAAGAACCACGGACAAGAACCTCAAGTGGCGATTACGGTGCCGTTGCTTGTGGGATTAGACGGCGTGAAGAAAATGTCCAAGTCTTACGGCAATTATGTGGGGCTTAACGATGAACCCGGCGATATGTTTGGAAAGCTGATGTCTATTCCCGATGAACTGATGCCGATGTATTATGAATTGCTGACCTCGGAAAACATGAACGAAATCAAATCCATGCACCCGATGGCGGCCAAGAAAAAACTGGCCTCGCTGCTGGTAACGCGTTTCCATGGGGAAGAAGCGGCCAAAGCGGCGTTGGAAAATTTTGAAAAAGTGTTCTCAAAAAAGGAACTTCCCAGTGAAATGCCGGAATTTAAACCGGAAGCGGGTGCGCTGTTGTCTGCCGTTATTTTTGCGGCTGGCGCCGCGCAAAGCAAAAATAAAGCGCGCGGACTTATTGACCAGGGCGCGGTGCGTTTAAAAGGCGAAAAAGTATCCGTCGATGCCCCGTTGGAATTTGAACCGGGTGATGTGCTTCAAGTGGGAAAGCGCTACTTTTTTAAATTAATTAAATAGCAGCCAAATGAAAAAATTTATCTTCTTGCTTTGTCTGATTATCTGCCTGCTTGTGGGAGGATGCTGGGCGGCTAAGGTTTGTTTTTTCAGCAAAGGGAAACTTGTGGTTGTAAAAATCGAGCCGGGACAGAGCGGAGCCGAAGTGGCGCGAATGCTTAAGGAAAAAGGAATTATCCGCAGCGAGTTGGTATTTAAGGCGCTGTTGCGAATGACTTCTTCCTCCCGCGACTTAAAGGCCGGCCGTTTTGACCTGCGGAAAAATACGTCTTCTTTTGAAGTAATCAACTGCATTAAAAGCGGGCGTTGCACCCACTACGAGAAAGTAACTTTTTTGGAAGGGTGGCGAAGCGAAGAAATTGCCGAATTGTTGGCCGAAAAAGGGATTACCGACGCCCGGGCTTTTTTAGCTATTGTACGCGAAAAAAATCTGGAAGGCTACCTTTTCCCCTCTACCTATTTGTTTGCGGAAAATACGCCTGCCCAGAAAGTAGTAGATGAAATGTTGGCTCAATACCGCAAAAATATCGCACCGCTTTTCCGCCAATATCCTACCAATTTGACCGAACGACAAGTGCTTACAATCGCTTCTATTGTGGAACGGGAAGCCGTGCTGCATGATGAGCGTCCCAAAATTGCCGCCGTTTATTTAAATCGGTTTCGTATCGGAAAACGATTGGAGGCGGATCCTACCGTACAATATGCCTTGGGATTTAATTTAAAAGAAAACCGTTATTGGAAAAAAGGGCTTACCTATAGGGATTTACGCATTCAATCCCCCTACAATACATATCGCAATACCGGGCTGCCGCCTGGGCCTATTTGTAATCCCAGCCGGGAATCTGTGCTGGGGGTTCTTAATCCGGAGAAAAATTTTGATGCGCTTTATTTCGTGGCAGACCGCGGTGGCCGGCATGTATTTTCCAAAACCTTTGATGAGCACCGCCGCAATATCCGCCGCATACGGGGCAAATAGCCTTTGGATTTATAAAAACCGCTTCTGCTTTTTAAAGAAGCGGTTTTTTGTTTTATTTTTCCTTAAAATACAGCGGCCGCAGGGAATTGGCTACTGCTAAGAGTGAAACGCCTACATCTGCAAAAACAGCTGCCCACATATTCGCTAATCCCATCACTCCCAATAGAAGCACGGCAGCCTTTACGGCTAAAGCAAAAAGGATATTCTGTCTGACCACGCGCAGTGTCTGCCGGGAAATCCGAATGGCAAATATAATTTTCTGAAGATCATCTGTCATTAGGACGACATCGGCGGCTTCAATGGCGGCGTCTGATCCCAATGCGCCCATCGCCAACGCCAAATCCGTCCGCGCCAATACAGGAGCGTCGTTAATTCCGTCTCCTGCAAAGGCGGTAACCGCTTTTGCAGGCGCATTTTTTATCAATTCTTCTAGTTTTGCCACTTTATCCGCCGGCAATAATCCGCCATATACCCGGCTGATTCCCAATTCACGGGCGGTTTTTTCGGCGGCGGCAGGATTGTCTCCGCTTAGCATTACGAGATGGCGGACAAGCTTTTTTAATTCTTTAATAGCTTGCAATGCCCCGGGTTTGGGTTTATCTCCCAATTCAATTCTCCCTTTGTAAATGCCGTTTTCGGCGATATAGACGCAAGTGGCACCATCTATACCGGGAGATATGCCCCCCACTTTGAAACGTTCCATTAAGCGGATATTTCCGGCCAGAATAACTCGGTTCCCCTGTTTAAATTCTATTCCTTCTCCGGCGAGTTCCCGGGTTTCTTCGGGAAGCGTTGCAATCGGAATAACCGACGGGGCGGCTTGTAAAACAGCTTTGGCGATGGGGTGATTGGAGCGGCGTTCTGCACAGGCGGCGAGCGTCAGCAGTTCTTGTCGGGATATACCCGCCGCGGGAAGAATAGACAATACTTCGAACACGCCTTGCGTAAGCGTACCTGTTTTATCCAGTGCCAAGGTATAGATATGCGCCAAACGTTCCAGATACGAACCGCCTTTGATTAAAATCCCATTTTTGGCGGCGCCGCCAATTCCGCCGAAAAAACCCAGCGGAACCGATAATACAAGAGCGCACGGACAGGAAATTACCAAAAAAATTAAAGCGCGGTAAAACCATATTTTAAAAGAGCCTTCGGGCAGTATAAGAGGAGGAAGAATGGCGGTTATGGCCGCAATCAGCACCACCGCGGGCGTATAGATGCGGGCAAAACGGGTGATAAATTTCTCGGCGGAAGACTTCTTTTGGGCGGCGTTTTCGGCCAGTTCTAAAATTTTTGCAACGGCGGAATTTTCATAATTTTTTTGTACCCGGATTTCCAAGCTTCCATCTACGCTGATAGATCCGGCTAATACTTTTTTTCCGACATAAGCATGTTCGGGGCGGGATTCCCCCGTCAGGGCAGAAGTATCAATAAGCCCTTCTCCGGCGGTTATGATACCGTCAAGCGCAATCCGTTCTCCCGGCAGAACCCGCGTTAATTCTCCTATTTGCACGTTGCGCGGATTTATTTTTTCTTCTTTTCCGTTTCGCCGCACCCGCGCAAAATCCGGCCGCAAGTCCATTAATTTTACAATGCTGCGGCGCGATTTTCCGGCAGCCGTTTCTTGCAGCATTTCCCCCGTTTGATAAAAGAGCATTACCGCCGCCGCCTCTGGATATTCGCCGATGGCAAACGCTCCAAAGGTAGCCAATGTCATTAAGAAATTTTCGTCAAATACTTTCCCAGCGGCGATATGACGGGCGGATTTGAGCAATACTTCCCCCCCGCTCAGCAAATAAGAAGCCAAATAAAGGGGTAATTTAATCCAGAGTATCTTCGGACAGACTAAGGCGGCCGCAAATAAGACGGCTGCTAGCGTCAGTTTTTTCCAACTGCCGAAAGAGGCCATATCAAGCTTCTGTGAACACATACAGGAAGCACAGCAATCGGTTGCCGCAGCAGCATGCTTCATACCCCCTCCCGAACGTGTTCCAGCCCCTGATTAAAGATGCGCTTTACGTGTTCATCGGCCAACGAATAAAAGACGGTTTTTCCCGACCGACGGCTTTTTACCAGTTTGTTCTGTTTTAAAAAACGCAGCTGATGCGAAATGGCCGACTGCGTTATATTTAGTTCGTCGGCAATGTGCTGCACGCATTGTTCGCAGTCAAAAAGCGCGCACAAAATCCGCAGGCGGGTGCTGTCTCCAAAAACCTTGAAAAGATCCGCCAAATCGTAAAGCGTTTCTTCCGGTAAATTCAAAGACGCTCTACAGGTGTGTTTTTTAGATTTTTTCTGAATCGGCATACAAAATCCTTTTTATGAATATATGAATATATGTTCATATATTAATATAATAATTTTCCGCTTTTAAATCAAGTATTATTTTTAAAATAGGGTTGAGAAAGAAAATAAAAAGTTTTATACTATTGGGGTAGAAATCTAATTTAAGGAGCGTTTATGAAGAACCAAGGCTTTACTTTAATCGAATTGCTGGTTGTTGTATTGATTATTGGCATTCTTTCGGCCATTGCGTTGCCGCAGTATGAGTCTGCCGTGGAAAAATCCCGTTTGTCGGAAGCGATGATCAATGCAAAAGCCATTACAGATGCTTCCCAGCGTTATTTTCAGGCCAATCCCAACGAAACAACCATTACCAATAAAAACCAGATTGCCGACGTCGATTTGAAAGGGGGCGCCTGGCAGTCGGATAATGCTACTTTCAAAACAAAATTATTTATCTATAAATTGGGCGGCGCCAACGGCCGGGTAGATGTGTACCGTACGGACGGGGATTCTATCTCTTCCTATATCTACCATCTGTGGCAAAAGCCTGAATTGTCGGAAGGGGAAGTGTTGAAGGGCTGTTCTGCCGGAAGCGAAGACCAAGAAACCGGGGAACAGATGTGCAAATTCTTTTTGGGAGTATAATCTGATATTGAGTTAAAAAACCCGGCTTAAAGCCGGGTTTTTTATAACCGTTTTACAAATAGCGTAAGCGTTTAACAATTTCTTTGGCCGCCGTCATTGGATTGGGAATCCGAAGCCGCGCATAAGCGCTGCGCATGTGATGCAAATCTTTATTATATCCTGTCAGGCGGGAAAGCGCCTGCAGGAGATTGCTTTCCAGGTTTTTATCCTCTCGAACTAAGCGCGCGCAGTGTGCATTCGCTAAAATTTTAGCATTATAGTATTGGTGATTGGCCGCAGCATAGGGGAACGGAACTAATATCGCTGGCAGCCGGCAATACATAAGTTCCGCCAATGTGCTGGCGCCGCTTCGGCAAACGGCCAAATCTGCCGTTCGCATGAGAGCATAAATTTCATGAGAATATGGCAAAACCGCTACATTTTCCAGCCGGGTATATTCTTCGCGGATAACCCCAAACCAACGTTCTCCCGTAATATGAATGAATTGCCAAGCGTTTGTTTTGGCGGCTAATTTTTTGATAATATGGGCACACGCTATGTTGAGCCCTTTTGCTCCCTGGCTTCCGCCAAAAATAAGCGCTGTGCGTTTTTGCGGATCCAAGCCAAGCCCTTCTAATACGGCGGCCGGATCGGGTTTGTCGGCAAATTCTTGGCGAATGGGCGTACTGGTAAGAACGGCATTTTTTATTTTCTTGTTTACAGGCAATCCAAGCATAAATAAGTCCGCAAATTTTCCGCACACTTTATTGGCCAATCCCAGCCGGGCATTGGAATCGTGCACGGCCGTTTTAATGCCGGAGAAATGCGCCGTAAGAATAAGCGGAAACGAAATATATCCCCCTGTTCCAATGGCTACTTCCGGATGAAATTCTTTGATGATACGGCGTGTTTCATAAAGAGATTTAAAAAACTTATATACAAATTTGATATGCCGCAGCGGATTAATCGATCGGGGCAATCCCGTGAAGTCTATTTCCCGATAATGCAGTTTATGGGTTTCTAATACTTGTGCGGCCGGATCGTTTTTGCGCACGATAAATAATACGCGAAGTCCTTGCCGCCTGAGTTCTTTCCCCAGCGCTAATCCGGGGTAAAAATGTCCCCCCGTTCCGCCGGAGGCAATTAAAAAACGTTTGTTCATAGCATTATTTATTCCTGTTTTTATAGTTTGTAACATCTTCACGCAGATTGTTTTGCGTATTATCTACCGCCGCCACATTGAGGATAATCCCCATCATCACAAGCGTCATAATTACCGAAGATCCCCCGTAAGAGAAAAACGGCAGCGCGATACCTTTGGTGGGTAATAATCCAATAGCCATTGCCATATTAAAAAACGCTTGCATACAGATGGTAATAGTCAGGCCAAAAATAACTAGACTGTGGAAATGGGTTTTTGCTATACGGGCTAAAGTGATGCCCCGGATTAACAGCCAACAGAAAAAAAGCAGAATAATCACTACCCGTATCAGGCCAAGTTCTTCACACATAATGGAAAAAATAAAATCAGTATGTGCGGCCGGCAGATATTCCAACTTGAGTTCGCTGTTCCCCAATCCTTTTCCAAACCAACCTCCAGAACCTACCGCCAAAAAAGACTGAACCAACTGATATCCGGTGCTCCCGGCGGTGGCAAAAGGATCTAAAAATGAAAAAATACGATCCCGTCGGTAACTCACGAAAAATAATTGATGAATCGCGATAGGAGAAATAGCAATAGCCGGAATCGCCAAATGTTTAAATCGGGCGCCTGCCACCAGCAGCATACATACAAAAACCGCTCCCATCAACATAGGGGTTCCGATATCCCTTTCCGCCAAAATAAGGGCCAGCGTAATTCCGGCCACCACCATAGGTTTGACGAGGAGTTTCCAATTTTTAGCCAGCCGTCCAGACACATTGTTCAAATAGTCCGCCACATAAATAACCAATGTTACTTTTGCTATTTCGGAAGGCTGTAATTTGAAGAAGCCGAAATCGATCCAGCGGTGCACATTGGCTTGGGAACGCGTAAAAAGCACAATCACCAGTAATACCCATGTAACATACATCAAATTCATCGGGGAGAAAATCTTTATCTTCTGCAATTTGCTGTATGTCTGCGACAAAAACAAGGCCGCCGCAATTCCCATCGCATCGAACAGTACTTGGCGTTTAAAAAAACTGGTAGAATCAAACGCGCTGGAAGAATAGGTAAAAATAAGCCCGAACAATACAAAAGCCAACGTGATAAACACCAATCGCCTGTCGGGCTGCAAGAAGGGCCGCCATTGCTGATGAGTTGGCGTACTGTGGGGAGAGAAAGAAGCGCCCCTGCCGCGAGGAATGGCGGTTGATTTCTTTATAAAATTATTGTGCCGTTTTTTAGGGGCTTTGTTAAATAAACGAACCATACATTTACCTGATTTTTAATGACGCAAGGGCTATTAACATTAACATCGCCCCCACAATCCAAAACCGCACGATTACCTTCGGTTCGGGTACGCCCAAAAGCTCAAAATGATGATGGATCGGCGCCATTTTAAACAAGCGCTTTCCGCGTGTGAGTTTGAAATATCCCATCTGCAGCATGACCGAAAGGGTTTCCATCACAAAAATTCCGCCGGCAATCGGCAGCAAAAGTTCCTGCTTTACGCACAGTGCGGCAGTACCGATGACCCCCCCTAAAAATAACGAGCTGGTATCCCCCATAAATACCTGAGCCGGATAGGCGTTAAACCATAGAAATCCCAAGCATGCGCCAATTAAAGCTCCCATAAAAACAGTGATTTCTCCGGCGCCGGGAACATAGATTATTTTTAAGTAATCGGCAAAATTGATATTTCCCGCCAAATACGCGAAAATGGCGTATGTCGCTGCGGTAAATACCATACATCCGCTGGCAAGACCGTCTAAGCCGTCGGTTAAATTGGTGGCATTGGAAGACCCCACAATAACCAACATGGCAAAGGCAAAATAGAACACGGACAAATCTATAAACATCTTACTCATATACGGAATAATCAGCGAAGTGGAATAATTGCCGTTGGGCGGATTAAGCGCTAAATATCCTACCACGACAACAGCCGTAAAAAGCTGAATCGCCAATTTAATGGAAGATTTCATTCCTTCCGGATTCTTTTTTACCAGTTTGGTGTAATCGTCCATTACGCCGGCAATCCCCAGCGTAACAGTGGTAAATAAAAGCAGCCAGATATAATTATTATCCCACCTGGCCCATAACAGAACGCTAAGCACTAAGCTGACAAAAATAAGGATTCCGCCCATAGTGGGAGTGCCGCTTTTAGATAAGTGGGAAGCCGGCCCATATTCGCGTTCGATTTGCTGGATTTTATAAGACCTTAATTTAGAAACCACCTTCGGGCCGATAAGCAGCGTCAGCAAGAACGACGTAAAGATGGCCGCTCCCGTTCGGAAGGTAATGTAACTAAAGATATTTAAAAAACTGATATCTTCCGTAAACAGCGAGAGATAATATAGCATAGCAATCAAATCTCCTTAAGGATATTTTCAAAATTCATCGACCGCGAGGCTTTAATCAAACACGTTCCGCCTTTTTGAAGCACTGCCGCCAGTTCTTTCGTCCATTCTCCGGGCGTAGAAGCATAAAATGTTTTGATGCCGGGAGCATCTTTCAATTTTTCATAGGCGTATTTCATTTCATTTCCCGCCAAAAAGACATATTCTACGCCATTGTCCAATACTTGGCGTGCGATTAAGCGGTGATATTCCTTGGAAGTTTCCCCTAGTTCCTTCATATCTCCCAACACGGCAATACGCGGTTTTGCGGTTTCCCGCCCCAGTATTTCCAACGCGTTTTGCATACTGGCGGGATTGGCATTATAACAATCTAAAATAAATTCTACACCTTCTTTGTGCAGCCTTTCCATACGCATGGGCATGGGCGTGTAGGACAAAAGTCCTTTTTTAACGTTATCCATATACACCCCCAGCGCAATAGCGGCGGCCGCGGCCGCCGCGGCGTTTAATTTATCGTGGCGTTCCAGCCGCAAATCCAGCACATACGCTTCGCCTTTATAGGTAAAGGCAAATTTTTCTGTTTTCAAAATTTGCAAATCTGCTCCGGCATCAAACCCAAAAGAAATACTTTTCCCTTTAAATTGGGTTTTTAAACGGGACAGCATGACGTCGTCTGCGTTATACACCAGCGTTCCGCCGAAATTAAGGCATTGGGCAATTTCAGTTTTAGTTTTATAAACCGTTTCCAGATCATGAAAAAACTCCAAGTGGGCGGCTGATACGTTGGTAATAACCGCTACGTCCGGCACGGCCAATGAAGCGATTTCTTCAATATCTCCCGGGTGCGAAGCCCCCAGTTCAAAAATACCGTATTGGTGTTTGGGCTGAATTTCCAACAAAGAAAACGGCACCCCAAACTGGTTGTTAAAATTGCCCATATTTGCGATGGTTTCTCCGGCGGTTTGACAGATGGCGCGCAACATTTGTTTCGTGGTGCTTTTGCCGTTAGAACCGGTAATGGCGGCGACTTTAAGAGTACTGTTGATGCGGTGGTATTTCGCCAATGTCTGAAGCGCTTTTAAAGAATCCTCCACCAGCACAAACGAAGCGGTGGAGTCTTTTGGAATTTCGAAACCTTTTTCCGCCAGCACTACGGACGCCCCTTTTTGAAGTACTTCGGGAATAAATTGGCGTGCATCGTGGTTTTTCCCCTTTAAGGCCAAAAAAGCGTCGCCGGGACGGATTACGCGGGAATCGGTTACAAAAGACATAACTTTTGTTTTTGGATTGCCGGATACCAGCTCGGCATTGGTAATTTTGGCAATTTTGCTGACAGTTAAATTAAGTTTCATACATACTCCTTATCAAATTATTCAAAATCCAATTGGTCAGGCGGAACGGCTTTCATAGCCAGCAGTCGCTCCATAATTTCTTTAAACACGGGGGCGGCGGTCGTGCCGCCGAAAGAGTATTTATCCGGATCGTCTAAAATAACCAGCACCGTAAATTGCGGATCGGATACCGGCGCAAATCCGCAGAAGGAAACAATGTGTTTTCGCTTGGCATAGCCGCCCTCTTTGCTTAATTTTTCTGCAGTACCGGTTTTTCCAGCCACGTTGTATCCTTTAATTTTAGCATGCTTGCCGGATCCGGTTTCCACTACGCTTTGTAAGACTTTTTTCATAATTTCGGTGGTTTCTTCTTTTAATACGCGGCGGATTTTTACGGGTTTGGATTTTTTATCCACTTTGCCGCCGGCATATTCGATACGATCTATAATATGCGGCTGCATCAGCGTACCGCCGTTGGCGATGGCGGAATAGGCGTTGATGAGCTGAATAGGCGTAACGGCCACGCCATAGCCATATCCTTTGGTGGCCGTATCGACAACTGTCCATTTGTTAAAATGCGACAAGTTGCCTTTAGACTCGCCGTTAAAATTGATATCCGTTTTGGTGCCGAAACCAAACCCTTTGATGTAATAGTAAAGATTTTTTGCCCCCAGTTCCAGCGCAATTTTACCGGCTCCGATATTGGAAGAAAGCTGCATTATTTCCGGGATAGAGAGAAAGTCTTTTTTATGTTGATTGTCCCGAACCGTCAGCGTAGAAGCCACCTTCCATTCTCGGCCGGACATATCAATACTGTCCGTAATATGCACCACGCCCGCGTCTAAGGCCGAAGAAATGGCGATGGTTTTAAAAGTGGAGCCGGGTTCATAGGTAAACTGAAACGCCAGCGACTGCCCGTCTTTGACCGGATAGGAAGCCGCCGCCAAAATTTTTCCCGTTTTAGGTTCTTGTACGATGGCAACGCCGTGTTTGGCTCCGATGGCTTCCACTTCTTTTTTCAGGGCGTTTTCCGCATAAAATTGAGCGACGGCATCAATGGTCAAATAAACATTGGCTACCGACAGTTCTTCTTTTAATTTTCGGTCATAGATAATTTCGCCGCGCCGCGCGCGTTTAGCGCGTTTTTTGCTGATATCTTGGCTGAGTTCGCGGTTGTACATTTGCTCAATGCCCGAAAGCCCCAGATTTTTGGAGTTAGACGCCCCGATTAAGTCCATGGCGCTTGCTCCATAGGGGTGAATCCGCTCATATTCCGGCGTAAGTTCCAATCCTTGCCCGAGATTAGTGCGAAGAATTTGTGAAATTTTAATGTAAGTATCCGGTTTTATCTTTTTAGCTACAAAGAAGAAGTTTGAAGCCCGGTTCCATTTTTCCAAAATACGTTTTTTCGGAATTCCCAGCGTTTGGGAAAGGAAATCAACCGTTTTGTTTTTATTCTGTACATAGCGTTTATTTACCCCGCAGGAATGGGTGCGAACCGATTCCGCCAGTTCCCGGCCGTTTACGTCTAAAATTTTTCCGCGCAAGCGGTCTTCTGCAAGGTAATTGTAAATGGCGCGCTCAGCCTTGGAAGAAAATTCTTCATACAAAAAGGTTTGCATATAAAACAGCCGCACAAAAATACACAGCGGCGCCAGCAAAATCAGCATACCCGCTACGCGCATACGGCTTTTTACATTGAACACAAACGGAGAAGAACCCTTTTTTCTAAACATAATTTATTTTTCTTCCAATACTACAATTTCATGCGGTTTAGCCGGAACCATACCTAATTCTTCTTCGGCGATTTGAATAATATGCCCCGGTCTAGACAAACGAGAAATCTCCAGCTGCAGATATTGATTGCGTGCTTCTTTCACTTCCACTTCATTTTGTATCTGGCTGATTTCCCGGCCGGAACGATTGATTTCAATACGCATTACGGCTATGCCAAAACCAAACAAAGCCAATAGAAATAAGACGACAAAAACTCTCATATTTTAATCCTCTCAATCACACGCAATTTAGCGCTGCGGGCGCGCCGGTTCTGGCGTACTTCTTCAAACGGGGCGGATAAAGCGTGTTTATGGATTAACAGCCAATTTCCGTCCTTAACGAGTTTTTTAAAATAGTTTTTAACTAATCGGTCTTCCAATGAATGGAACGTCAGTACCGCAGCCCGTCCGCCGGGTTTCACGATGTCCTCCAATAAGGACAAGGCCTTTTCCACATTTTCCAATTCTTGGTTGCAGGCGATGCGAAGCGCCTGAAAAGTTTGAGTAGCCGGATGCGTTTTGCCGCGTTTTCCCCCATAGATCTTCTCGACAATTTTGGCCAGCTGGCCGGTTGTTTCAATAGGCGCCTGACGGCGTGCCTGCATAATAGCAAGTGCAATTTTGGTAAAACTCCGCTCTTCTCCGTACTCTTTTAAAATGCGTTCCAGTTCGGCCATCGGCCAGGTATTTACAATAACGGCTGCACTTAAAGGATTTTGACGGTCAAAACGCATATCCAACGGTCCGTCGCGCAGCATGCTAAACCCGCGGGCGGGATTATCCAACTGATACGAGCTTAATCCCAAGTCAAACAGCACTCCGTCCGCTCCCTCCAATCCGAGTTTTTTTAGTTCCAGCGGAGCCTGCGTATAGCTGGCGTGAAAAGCGATCAGCCGCGGATCATTTACCCGTTCAACCGCCATCTGTAATGCTTCTTCGTCCTTATCAAACCCCAAAATACGGGCATCGGCGCCCAAGCGGCTTAAGAAAAATTTAGTATGCCCGCCCAGTCCCAGCGTGGCGTCTATATAAACGCCCCGTGGGTTTAACAGGATTAAATCGGCAATTTGCGGCGCCATGATAGGAATATGTGTCCATATTTCGTTCATCAGCCAAATCCTCCTTTGTAGGAATTGGTAGGAACCAGCTTTAATTTGTTAATTTTCGTTTTTTGAGGAGCCGGTTTAGATGCGGGCGCTTGCGTTTTTGAGGGGTTCGCCTGGCCGGTTTTGACAGTATCTTTCATTATTTGAGTCGGAGCAGCCGCGGGTTTCTTGTCTGAAGGCGCTTTGTTTTTTGCCTGCAGGATTTTCCCTTCTCTATAGGCTTTTTGTAAATCGTGCAGCCATACGTTTTCTAAAACGCTTACTTTGTTAAACGGCATTCCGTACGCACGGTAAAGGGCTTGGTGAAGGGGCGTATTGTCCTTGATTTCATTGCAGAGTTTATAAAATTCATCGCGGCTGCGTGTTTTAAGCAAATAGGCAACCAGACTGTATGCCTGCGTGTACCAAAGTTCCGCCTGTTCGGTATCGTAGTCTTTTAAGGTTTCCACCACCGTCATTTCTTCGAAAGGGATATATTCGCCCTTTAAAATACGGCGCAGACTGCGGTCAATCCAACTTGGTTTTTGTTTGGTGGTATTGACTTGCATATATACAGCCATTCCTTCGGAAAGCCACAAAGGCGAAATCGTGGGCAAAAAGTAACCGTCAAAATACAGGTGTGTTAGTTCGTGAACCGAAAGCGGATAGAAACTGTTGCCTTCGATAATATACATCGTATCCGACCGTAAATCTGACGAAGCTCCCGACCAGGCCGGCCGTTTGGTAAATTTCATATAACTGTTTTTTTCACCAAAGAGCATGACTAAAATTTTATTGGGTTTAATGATAATCGTAAAAGGGGTTAAATCCAACATCAAATTTCCGTGGATATTATCTAATACGGTTTTGATGTTGGGCGTAACGGGATTTTTTTCCCGATAAATAAGATAATTGAAGGTGTCCGCCGTCAAAAATCCAGGCGGTGGCGGCAGCCAGCGTACTTTTTGGGCAGAATCGGCCGGCCGGTACGCTTGAACGGGTAAATCTTCTATATTGTCTTCCGGAGCGAGTTTGGCGATATTTTCCAATCCGGAGATCATTTCATTAAAATTTTTCTGCTCCGAAACAGGAGTTTCTTTATTTTCGTCGATTTCGGGAGTTTCGGCAATGTCCGTTTTTTGTTGCGTTTCTTCCGGCATAGGCGGAATCGATATTTCTGGGCGCAGTTCGCGGGCTCGGCCGCGATTGTCTATCGGGTTGGGCGGCGCTGTTTTTGCAGCCGATGGGGCTGGCGTGATTATATCGGTGTGCGGAATATCTGAAAAAAGATCTTTTAACACTTCTTTTGGATTTAGCCCAAACGACCGAAGCAGCGGAGGAGTAGCCAATACCGCTGCTAAAATCCAAAGAAAAAAGACCAATTTCTTTACCATATTCATACTTCGTGTTTTCCAAATAAAGCCAAATGGCGTTTTTTATCATCGCAGTATAATTGATAGTCATCTATTCCCAGCAAAGCCGCCTTGCATCGGGCAGCATCGCATGCATTGGTTTGCGGGTGTTCTCCCTGGAAAGCAATAAAAACGCCTCCGGGTTTTACTGCGTCTAAACACGCCTCTAAAATATCCGGTAGCTGCCCCATGGCACGTTCCGTCAGAAAATCAAAAGCGAATTTTGTTCCTTGCCCTAAACGCAGGTTTTTAACTTTGGCATTTTTTATGCCCAGATTTAAAATCGCCCAATTCATAAAAGCACAGCGTTTTTCGATACTTTCAATAAGCGTTACTTCCGCCTGCGGCAGTGAGACGGCTAAGGTCATGCCGATATATCCTGCCCCCGCCCCGGCATCTGCCAGCAGCGGGTGAGTCCACCCTTTTATTTTCGCCATAGCATATATTTTAGCGGCAACCGTCAGCCCATCGCAGATATGGCGGGATAGAATCTCCTCTACGCCGCTGGCGCTGGTCAAATTCAAAAAATCTTTTTTCTGCCAAACCAGCCGAGCGTATTGTACCAGCCGTCCGGCTTGATCCAAACTGAGCGGCAGCCCAATCTTGGCCGCAAAATCAACGAGCCGCTTTTGCATTTTTAAGCCTCCTAAACCGCTCAATATGCACGGCCAAAAGCTGTAAATCGGCCGGCGTAACGCCTGGAATGCGCCCGGCCTGCCCCAAAGTCTGCGGCTTTACGGAAGCCAGTTTTTGGGCGCTTTCAAACAATAATCCGCGCACTGCAGACGGGTCAAACCCTTCGGGAATTTTAATGCTGTCCATTTCCGCCAGTTTTTCGGCGTCTTTTTTATTTCGCTCGTAATAACCCGCGTATTTGTGGTAGATGTCCGCGTGGGTGCGGGCTTTTTCTGCCGTCCACGGAAAAAGTTCCGTTTCATCTTCGTCGGCCGACAAAGCCGGTTTTTCAATGAGTTTTTGGCAAAGCGCCTGATACTTTTCAAAAGGAGCTTTGTATTTTTCGTCTAACATACCCAATTTAAAAGCGTAAGGCATAAGCCGCAGGTCTGCATTATCATTTCGCAAGAGAATGCGATATTCCGCGCGGGACGTAAACATCCGGTATGGCTCATTGACGCCTTTATTGATTAAATCGTCAATCAAAACTCCAATATACGCTTCGTCGCGGCGCAGGACAAACGGTTCTTTGCCTTGCACTTTTAAAGCGGCGTTAATGCCGGCCATTAACCCTTGTCCGCCGGCTTCTTCATAGCCGGTGGTGCCGTTAATCTGGCCAGCCATAAAAAGCCCCGGAATCCGTTTGCTTTCCAACGAGGGAAATAAATCGCGCGGATCGGAAAAATCGTATTCAATGGCGTAGCCCGGGCGCGTAATGGAAGCGTTTTCCATACCGGGAACGGATTTAATTAAAGCGCGCTGTACGTCTTCGGGCATACTGGTGGAAAAACCCTGAATATAATATTCCTCGGTATTAAATCCTTCCGGTTCTAAAAAAAGCGGGTGGCTGGTTACTTCCGGAAATTTTTTAATTTTATCTTCTACCGACGGACAATAACGCGGCCCTAATCCGTGGATATGGCCGCTGTACATAGCCGAACGCTGAAAGTTTTCGCGCAGAATTTTATCCGTTTCCAACGTAGTGCGCGTGATATAGCAGCTTAAAAAAGTGCGTTTGGACTGTTCTTTTGCGTTCGTAAAATGGGAAATGGGCTGAAGCGGATTGTCAGACGGCTGCAAGCGGAATTTGGAATAATCCAGTCCGCGCGCGTTAATGCGCATCGGCGTACCGGTTTTAAAGCGCAGGATATTCAGTTTTAAATCGTCTCGCAAATTTTTGGCTAGCCCGTCCGAAGGCATATCGTTGTAACGTCCGCCGCGGAACATTTCCGTACCGATGTGAATCGTTCCCGCCAAAAAAGTACCCGTCGTTAAAATGACGGTTTTTGCGTGATAAAACGTATTGCGCAGGGTCAGTACGCCGTCTACGGCACGATCCGAAACGGAGATTTTGACGGCTTCGTCCTGCATAATATCCAAGTTGGGTTGGAGTTCCAAAAAATGTTTGAAGGTAAACTGATAAACTTTTTTATCGCATTGCACGCGCGGGGAATGAACCGCCGGCCCTTTGCCGGTATTAAGCATATGGTAATGCAGGGCGGCGTGATCGGTTACGCGCCCCATAGCTCCGCCCAGCGCGTCAATTTCGCGTACGATCTGCCCTTTGGCGATTCCGCCGATGGAAGGATTGCACGACATCTGGGCAATGGTATCCAGGCTTTGGGTTAATAGTAAAGTTTTTGCCCCCAATTTGGCAGCCGCCAGCGCGGCTTCGCAGCCGGCGTGCCCGCCGCCAATCACGATCACATCATAGTTGTCTTCACAAACAAACATTTATTTCCCCATACAAAACTTGGAGAAGATAATCCCCAGCACGTCATCGGGCGTTACTTCTCCGATTAAATCTTGCAAATGCGTTAACGCACGCCGCAAATGTTCGGCGTAAATTTCGCCGCCGGCGTTTGATTCCAAACGAATAAGAACACTTTCCAACTCGGTTTGCGCGCGCAGCAGAGCCTCGTAATGGCGCAGATTGGAAATCATCAGTCCGTCAGCCGTCTGCGCTTCGGTTACGTCGGCCGTGATTAATTTTTTTAAACGTTCCAATCCTTCTCCCGTCTTACACGACACCGCAACAGACGGGTATTTTTCTGCTTCTTCCAACAGCGGACACTGGGCGGAGAGATCCGTTTTATTCCAAACGATTATCGTACGCTTGTTTTGACGGCAAATATCCTGCCACAGCTCCTTTTCTTCCGGCGTTAAAGAACGGAACGCGTCTAATACAAATAAAATTAAATCCGCCGCTTCCATGGCGCGGTGGCTGCGGCGCATTCCTTCTTTTTCGGCCGGGTCTAAGGCGTGTTCGCGGATTCCGGCGGTATCGGTTAAAATGATTTTTTGTCCGTTGATTTCCAACGTTTCTTCCACGGTGTCGCGCGTGGTGCCGCTTCGGTCGGACACAATCGCCCGGTCAAACCCGACCAGCGCATTTAACAGACTAGATTTTCCACTATTGGGGGCGCCGACAATGGCCGTTTTTAAACCGTCTTTAATATATTTTCCAACGGAAAAAGTGTCCGCCAACGCTTTAATATGCCCCAGCACGCCGTTAATTTCATCCTCTACAAATTTATCCGAAAGCGGGGTCATTTCCTCGTCCACATCGTCCAGCCGCACTTCAATCTGTGCCAGCAATTCAGAAAGCCGTTTCTTGATTTCTTCCAACCGCGCCGATAGTTTTCCGTCTAAAGAATCCATCGCCAGTTTATGCGCCGCTTTATTGCCAGAAGCAATCAAGTCGCACAACCCCTGTGCTTCCACGAGATCCATTTTCCCGTTCAAAAAAGCCCGCTGGGAAAATTCCCCCCGTTTGGCTGCTACCGCCCCGTGTTCGCACAGCAACTCCAACAAACGGCCTTTGATATAAGGCGAAGCATGAACCGCAAATTCAGCCACGTCCTCCCCGGTAAACGAATGCGGGGCCTGAAAATAAGTGATCAGGGCTTTATCCAACACTTCTTTCCCGTCGTAAATGGAGCAGAGGGTTTGTTTGCGCGGTTCCAATGCGGCAGGCCGGCGGATTAATTCGCTTACAATGCGGCGGACTTCCGGGCCGGACAGCCGCACTAAAGCGACCGCCCCGCCTGCTCCCGTAGCCAAAGCGCAGATGGTATGTTGCATAGTTATATTTTATCACTTTTTAGGGGTGTTTTTGGGAGCTTTTTTCTCCTCGTGAAAAGCGGTTTTTTCCCCTTTGCGCAAGGAAGCGCAAAAAAAGCTATACTTTTTCTAGGGAAAATAATACGCTTTTTACCGCTTTTTCCGTTTCGTACGGTTTTAGCGTTTAAAATGAATTTTTTGAAATTTTAGGAGAGTATATATGTCTAAAAAAGTGTTAGTATTGACGGGAAGCCCCCGCCAGTTGGGCAACAGCGCGCTGTTGGCGGACGCTTTTATCCAAGGCGTAAAGGCCGCCGGACATACGGCGCAGGTGTTTGAAACAGCTTTTCACCCCATTTCGCCTTGTAAAGCTTGCGACAAATGCTGGACAAAGGGTAAACCCTGCATCTTTAACGATGATTTTGATAAATTGGCTCCCATGCTGGAAGAAGCCGACGTGCTGGTATTTTGTACCCCCTTGTATTGGTTTAATATGACCGCCCAGCTAAAAGCGGCTGTAGATAAGCTCTATGCCTATATGAAGCCCCATGCTCCTCGTAAATTGAACATAAAAGAGTGCGTTCTTTTGGCAACGGCGGAAGGCAACGAAGCCGACGGAGATTACGAGGGTTTAAAAGCCACTTATAAAGCCATAGCCGATTATTTAAAATGGACAAACCGCGGTATGATGTTAGTCGGAAATATCGGAAATGCCGGAGAAATTATCAAAACCGGCAAATTAAAAGAAGCTTTAGATTTGGGAAAAAACTTGTAAGACGGCTGCCCATTCACGCGATTTTTTCAAGAGGAAATAAACTTTCTCCTTTGTGTAAACAACCTAAAAACCCCGGTTCCTTATGTGGAGCCGGGGTTTTTAAAACGAATCCATTTATTTTATTTGTTTTCCGATTTTGTTTCCGCCGGGGTTTCGAACAACGGGCCGCAATCGCAGGCCGATTTCCGCGCCGCAGTGTCGTCCGGTCGGAGCGTTTGACTCGCTTGCGCTTGCGAAGCCGTTTCTTCGGCTTGTACTGCCGGTTCCGTTTCCGCCGCAGAAACCACGGTTACCGTTTCCTGCACCGTGACGGTTTCCTGCACCAAAACGGTTTCAGGGGATTTTTGCTCAACCGCCGGTTGTTCTTGCGCCGGAGCGGTTGTTTCGGCCGGGGTGTCTCCCCCACAGCAGGAGCAGGATTCGTGATATTCGTTTAACGCCTTTTCCTGTTCCGCTTCGGCTACGGCCTGTTGGGCAGGCGTTTCTTCGGGAATGTCTTCGCCGATGACGCCGGGCACAAAGTCCGCCGGGGCGGTGTTGGCGTGGAGCGCTTCCAGGGCTTTTTCGGTGGGGCGCAGGGTTACTTTGCGCCATTTTCCTTCCCCTTCCGAGGCGGTGCTGACAAGCTCGTTGCCTTCCACGGCGCGGTGGATATAGCGGCGCAGCTGCGCGCTCATCGGGCGGAAGCGGAACACGCTGTTGCCGCGTTTAATCATATCAATCCCTTTGGCGATTTCGGCGTCAATTTTGTCTTCCGCTTTTCTCCAGTAATTCTGGGTATCGGTAATGACGGAAATCGGTTTGTCAAAGTGACGGCTGAGCGCCAGCGTGCATAAGTATTGGATTGCTTCCAGCGTTTTGCCTTCTTTGCCAATGACGATGGCCGGATGGTCGCAGTCAAACGTCAGCAAAATGCGCTGTTGTTTTTCGTCCCACCAGACATTTAGATTTTCCACTTTAACGCCCATATGCGTAAGCACTTTTTCCAAGTATTCTTTGGCTTCCTGCATCGGGGCTTTTAAATTTTCCGGGATAACGGCATTTTGGATGGCCTCATTCGGCAGGAGTTGCGGTTCATTGGCCTTGGGCTGTTTTTCGCGTACTTCCCGCACTTCTATATCCAAGCGGTCGTGCTTGCGGGAATTTCTGCGTCCGCCGCGCTGAGAATCGCGGTCTTTGCGGCCGCGCCCGCCGCGGGAAGATTTGGAAGAACGTCTTTTCGGCACGTCCATATAGATCTGGGAATCCAGATCGGCCGTACTCCAGCGCTTTTGACGCAGTTCCACTACGGCCGGGCGGGATCCAATCCCTAAAAACCCTTTTTTAGGGGCTTCCAGTACCGTTACTTCCACTTGATCACGTCTTAAACCTAATTCTTTTAGTCCTTTGGCAATCGCTTCGGACACTTCCTTTGCTTGTACTTTAATTTTACTCGGCATAAAAATTTGCTCCTTTAATTCGCCTTGGCTATTTTTTTATTGACAAACGTTTGAATTCCGAACGTGAGCAGGCTGTTGGTCAGCCAGTACAGCACCAAACCCGACGGGAAATTCATAAACAACAGGGTAAAAATAAGCGGCATATACTTAAACATCGCGGCCTGCGCCGGATCCGTTCCGGGCGGGATATTTCCTTTTTGCTGGAAGTACATCACCGCACCCATCAAAATCGGCAGCAGGTAATACGGATCTTTTGACGATAAATCCGTAATCCAAAACACAAATTTCGCCCCGTGCAAAGACCACGAGGTTCGCAGCGCATTGTACAACGCCAGGAAAATAGGCAGCTGAATAAGCATCGGCAGACAGCCCGCCAGCGGATTGACCTTATACTTGCGGTACAAGGCCAGCGTTTCGCGGTTGAGTGCTTCCTGGTTGCCTTTGTATTTTTCCTGGATACGTTTCATTTCAGGCTGAATTTTCCGCATTTGGGCGGCGGATTTGAGCTGCATCAAGGTAAACTTGAACAAAATCGCCTGCAGCAAAACAGTAATCATAATAATAGCCACACCGTAATTTCCCGTCCAGCCGTAAAAGGTTTCCAACACATTGCGGGCGATTTTGCCCAACGCGCCAAAGAAACCAAAGGCAATGGAACGGTCCAGATGATACGGCAATTTTAAGAACTGTTTATAGTCTTTCGGTCCGAAATAAAAATCCGATCTATATACTTCTTTCGATTTGGCTTCCACCGTTACGCCCGGTACGCCAATGGAAAACTGCGGGCCTTTTAACTCCCCTTCGCCGGCCAGCCCCCACAACCGTTTCTGGGTGCCAATTTTTTCCTGAGAAGCGGCTAAATTACCGGGTTTCCAATCCTGCGGAATAAGAACGGAAAGAAAATACCGGTTTTCTACCCCCGCCCATATCCACGGCAGTTCCGGTTGTTTATCATCTTTTGCAAACACTTCCAGCGTAGGTTTTTCCTTGCCTTTTTCCTGTACCAAATAAACGGCTTTGGATTCGCGTTCGTTATCATTCATTTCGCTTTTAACCGTTGCTAGTCCGGGGCCGAAATTCCAGTTCCAGGACGCTACGGCAAGCGGCTGGGAGGTCTTGTTTTCGAAGGTAACCACTACATTATTGATTCCGTTTTCATTGAAGCGATATTCTTTATATACGCTGAACCCGGCTACAATGTCCCCCACGAAAGTGATGGAATTTTTCGTGCGGGCAAACTCCGTAAAATCCACCTGCGGCAGCGTGGCAAAATAACCCACTCCTTGGTAAGGGGTTAAATCCGCATCTTCAATTACGTCTTTAAACAGATAGGTTTTGATCCCAGCTCCTTTGGAGGAGAAGGTAACATCTGCCTGGGGTAGATTCAAGGTAAATAATTCTTCGGGTTTCGGGTTGGAAACGGTTTCTTTGCTGACTGGGGAAGCATTGACCAAAACGGTTTGAGCACCGGTTTGGCGTTGGGTTTCTTGTTCGGCTTTTTTCAACTGTGCCTCAGCGGCTTCCTGCGCCGCACGCGCACGGGGAAGGGCGACAAACTGATTGTAGCCCGTAATTATCAGCAAGAACAACATTGCCGTAATTAGAAACTGTCTGTTCATAAAACTCCTCTTATCTATCGCCGCGTGCGGTTTGTGCCGCGGCGTTCAAGAGGAAGCTTTTGTATCAAAACAGAAAAACCATTTAAGGCACCGGATCATACCCGCCCGGATGCAAGGGGTGGCATTTCAACACCCGTATCAGCGCGAGCCAGCCCCCCTTAAACGCGCCGTGTTTGGTAATTGCCTGCTTGGCGTATTGGCTGCATGTCGGCTCGAACCGGCATACGCCTCTGGGCCCCAAAAAAGGGCGCAGCAACAACATAAATACGCTGAGAAGCAAAAGCAATAAATCTTTACATAAAAGCGAAACTCGATTCATAATCCCTTCAATAATATACGGTTACGGATTCTTTTCTGAAGAGCGGTTTAATAAAGCGGCCTCGCCGCATAGTGTCTTGAGCGCTTCCTGCGCCGCGTGCACATTTTTTATTTTTTCGCTTTCTCGGGGACTTAATATTAGGTCAATCCCCAGTTTGATATTTTTTCTGTTTAGTCTAAAAGCTTCTCTTAAAAGTCTTTTAGTGCGGTTGCGCACAACCGCCGTGCCCAACTTTCTGGACACTACTACCGCAAAACGGGCCGGCCGGTTTGGTTCCGAGCCGGACCGCCACCACAATATAAGTCCATTATATTGCAGTCTGACGCCGCCATGAATGACCTTCTGAAAATCGTTTTTTAGGTGCAGGCGGCTGCTGCGCGGCAGACCGTAAGACGGCATATTACTTAAGCTCTAATTAATTCGTGGCGGCCTTTGGCTCTTCGAGCGCTAAGGACTTTTCTCCCGCCGGCGGTAGCCATTCTGGCTCTGAATCCGATATGTTTGGCACGTCTTCTTTTGTTAGGTCTGTATGTCGGTAACATGTTTCTCTTATACGTTAATTCTGGCCTGCAAAACAGACTGGAAAAAACGTATCTCCTGTAATTAATTTAAAATGGTTTCAGTTTGAAACGTACTGATATTATATCTTTTCTTTAGCGGCTTTGCCAAGGGCTTTACGCAATCCGCCTTCCAAAAAAATCCCGCCCTCTTATGCGAAGGCGGGAACCGAAAAAAGAACGATTTATTTGCCGGGGAAGGAAATGCCAAGCATTTCCAACATACGGCGTTCTACAAGTTGTCCGCTGTTTTTGCCGGGGAAATAGATAATTATCTGCCGGGCAGGATCCAGAAATTCCCCGCTTCTCCCTTCCGGTTTATAGAAAATTCCAGGAGGAATTTCGTATGCCAGAAAATCTCCTAAAAACGAGTTGCTGTAAGCTTTGCCCTGTTCCGGCGCAGCCGAATATAAAGCTTTAGCCAATTCGCTTTGGCTGTTATAAACGCGATACCCCGCGGAAAGATCATTTAATTCCACCTTGACCGCTTCCGTATTTTTGTAGGAAACAGCTTCTATTTTTTCCTGCAGCACCGGGGGAACACGATCTGCCGGGTGCACGTCAAAAGATCCATCTGGATAACGAACCACCACGCTTTTGTAATGCAAGTCGGGCAAACCTTCCATTTTGACCGGGCGGTTCAATACGGCTGCTTCTACAGATTCCCCGTTGACGGGGTGCCTGTCCAATTTATAAATCTGTGCCAGGGAAGATGTTCCCGTAAACAAAGACGCGAGCGTTTTTATTTCCGGGATACTCGGTTTAGAATCTTCTATGGGCAAAAAGGAAACCTCTAAGAAATCGGAAGGATTATTCTTTTTATATACCTTTTCATAGGCCTCCACCAAGGATTGCGGCGCTTTTTCCGGAGGGATAAAAGAGGATTTCCCGTTTTCGTGACGGATCAAATAGCTTCCTTCCGGGCAGACTTGCTGCAAATCGGCAAAATAACGCAGGCGGTCATTCTTAAAGACGGTTATTTTCTCCCCCGTCTTTTGGCTTACCAATACGACCGGATTTTTAGTAACCCCCAGCAAATGGCCAATAGTAGAATTGATTTTATGAGTTTTCTTAAAATGTTTTGCTTCCAACTTTACCAACCGAACCGTCTCTCCGGAAGGAATGGTCAGGGCGGCCGTGGCCGAAAGAGGTTTTCTGGCTAAATCTTCCATTTTTTGAGAAACGGCTTGTTGAACGCCGCTTTGAACAGCTGCATTTTCCGCAGCAAAAGGGAGTTCCAGCTGTACCGGATCACCGGCAAATTGAAATTGCAGCTGGCGTGAAGCAGCAGCCGTCTGGGCAAGATTCCGGGCGACCGTCGCTTGGCCGGCATTTTTAACCGCTACCGACGCCGCTTCCTCTCCGGCGGAACGGGTAAGAGCTTGGGTAACAGGCTTAATCATTTTCCCGTTCTGGGCAAACCCCGCAGAAGCAATGCCTGCCACCATAGATATTGTTACCACAAAACGAACCGTTTGATAAAACATAAAAATCTCCAAAAGTTGAATTTAATTATATTATTTTAAATCTTTTATCCAGAAACAAGGGTCGAAAGACCTATTGTCCGGTGGGTCTTGTGATTGGGACTGTCGAAAAAGCCATAAATTTGCTATTCTGTAAACTATGATATTTACCGACTCGGGCATTATTCTTTTGCGGCAGCCGTTTCGCGAAGCGGATCGCATTGTGTCGCTTTACACACGGGAACACGGACGTATTAACCTGCGGTTTCCCGGAGTGGCGCGTTCGGTCGGAAAATTAAAAGCACTCAGCGAAATTTTTTGCTGCGCCGATTACCGCATCTATATCCGCCGGGGAGGTGCTGTCGGTACCGTTACCGGCGGTAAATTGCTGCATGTTTTTCCCACCATACGGCGCGATTTAAAGAGAACGTCGCTTGCTTTGCATTTTTGTGAATTGTTACAGCGGCTGACTCCGCTGCACCAGCCCAGTGAGGCAAAATTCGAACTGCTTCTGTCCTCGCTCAAAGAATTGGAATATGGCGTTCCCAATCCGGCATTTGCGGCGGCGTTTACCTTGCGCTTAATGACGTTGGCCGGATTTGGGCTGGATCACCCCGTATTAAAGATTCCTTCCGCGTTTTGGCAGCGGATACACGAAGCCCCTCTTTCCTCCTTGCATTTTACCACGGCCGAAGACCTGCTGTCCTTGGCGAAATGCAACAGCGTATGCCGCCGATTTTTAAACCAATACTTATCCTATCCGCTCCATACGCTTAAACCTTTCACCTTGGACGAAAACGATTCTTTCGCAGCACTGCCGCAGTCGGACGACAATACCCCGCTCCCCATCAAACTGGAACCGGCTTCTGTACAATAAACCGATATAGATTTCTAGGCCTTAAATACCTGCAGAAATAGGTCTAAAGACCCTTGCTGGGCCGTTTTAATTTTGTGATAATACTAGAAACTGAAATATCTGGAGGAAGCATGTTGGATTGTAAATGGATAAAAATTTTGACGGTATTGGCCATCGTCGCCATGCCGATTGGTATTTCCCGCGCGGCGGAAGGGTTTTTCCCCGGGCAGAAGAAAGTCGTTTCCTGGCGGGAAGCGTTAAAAAAAGCTAATATGCGGGTAGATAATGAAGGGACGGCTTCCGTGTTGGGCACGCGGGTAGGAGAATATGTACGCCGCTTACACATACAGGCGGAAGAACATAAAAAAGTGAAAGATTTTTTTGAATCGCTGCGAGCCAAAAATACGCCGCAGACGCTTGTCAGCAAATGCCAGGCCAATTATGATGTTATTAAACAAACCGCCAATGAAAATAAATTGTTTGCTAATTATGGTTTGACGGCGGTTTCTCCTGCTGATTTTTGTAATCTTTCCGCGGAAGAATTAGCCTCCGTGAAACGGTTCTTCCAAAATCGGCAGCCGCTGTCCCAGGCGCGTCAGTACAAGAAAGCCCTGTTACTGACCCTCTCTACTCGCCCTGCCGTATTGCAGTTGGTGGTTACCCCCAAAGACAAGATGATTATTTTGAATTATAACGCGCCGAAAGATTTGGAAACGCTGGAAGAATTGCAGTCCAGCTGGAAAGAACTTTCCGTGTATTAATTAAATTTCCAAGAAAACCCCGGTTTCTCCGGGGTTTTTCCGACATTATATAAATGCTCCGGCGGACAGTCGGGGCATTTGGTTATTGGGCTAATTTAACAATTCATCTATATCCGAATAAATATCTTTCAACGAAGAATAGATCTTGAATGCATTTTCCCGAATATATTGGGTAGGCTGTTTCATCTGCGGAACCACGCAGGTACGCATACGGGCGGTGACCGCCGCGGTTGCTCCGGCGACAGAGTCCTCAAACACCAAACATTCGGAAACGTCCACCCCCAATTTTTGGGCGGTTTTCAAATAGACTTCGGGATCCGGTTTGGGGTGAGATACATCATCTGAAGTGGTAACAGAAGAAAAATACTTTTTGATTTCTTTTTTCTCTAATAAAAACATTACCCAGCGCGTAATATTAGAAGATGCCAGTGCGATCTTCAGCCCCCGGTTATAAAAAAATTCCACCGCCTCTTTCGCCCCCGGCCGGAAACGGATTTCTTTGTTTGAAGCCAGATATCCTTCAAAAATCTCTCCCGTACGCCGGTGCATTTTCGGAATATCCGTTTCCGGCCCGAAATGCTGCAAAATGAACCGCGAAGCATCTTCGCGGCTGATGCCTACGCAGGATTCAAACAATTCATAGGGAAACTCCAACCCGTCTTCGGCGGCTGCTTTTTTATAACATTCGAAATAAATAGGTTCGGTATCAAACAGCAAGCCGTCCATATCAAAAATAACCGTCGTAATCATATCCGGTATTATAGCAGTTTTTAGGCAGGTAAATTTCTGCGCCGCCCATTCGTATTTTATATAATGTTTTTATCTATGAAATACGGTATGAATTTTCAGGATATGATATCCGCTTTAAACACTTATTGGACTAAACAAGGCTGTATCCTTGTTCAGCCCTATGACGTTGAAAAAGGCGCCGGCACTTATAATCCGGAAACCTTTTTCGGCTCGTTAACCAAGAAACCCGTTAAACGTGCGTATGTGGAACCCTGCCGCCGCCCGGCGGACGGCCGCTATGGCGAAAACCCCAACCGCCTGGGCAAATACTATCAGTATCAGGTCATTATGAAACCCGCCCCGGCCAACATTCAGGAAATCTATTTAAATTCCTTAAAGGCCATCGGATTAGATCCCAAACAGCACGACGTGCGCTGGATTGAAGACGATTGGCAGTCCCCCACCTTGGGCGCATCGGGCGTGGGCTGGGAAATTTGGCTTGACGGTATGGAAATTACCCAGTTTACCTATTTTCAAAATATGGCCGGCTATGCGTTAAACCCCATTACGGTAGAAATTACATACGGATTGGAACGCATCGCCATGTACTGTCAGAAAGTAGATAATGTGTTTGACGTCCGCTGGAACGACGAAGTTACTTACCGCGACGTGCACCACGAAGGCGAACGCCAATTTTCGCGCTATTATTTCGAAGAATCCAATGTGGATCATCTGCGCCGCTATATTCAGGAATGCGAGGAAGAATGTTTCGCCCTGTGCAAAAAAGGGCTTTATCTGCCCGCCTACGACGACGCAATGAAACTTTCCCATTATTTTAACATGTTGGAAGCACGCGGCGCGATTTCCGTGTCCGACCGTACCAACAACATTACCAAAATCCGCAACTTGGCCAAAGCCTGCGCCAAAGCGTATGTGGAAAGCGTAGAAAAACAAGATAAACAAAACGAGGAGGCCGCCCAATGAATGCTTTGCTGGAAATCGGCGTAGAACACTTGCCCGCCCGCTTTATGGCGCCTGCCTTAAAGCAATTAAAAACGCTAACCGCCCAAATTTTAGACGAAAAAAGAATTGCCTATAAATCGGTGGAGTCTTTCGGCACTTATCGTCGGTTGGTGGTACTCATAGAAGATATTGCCGAAAAATCGGCCGACGTACAAAAAGAAGTCAAAGGCCCGCCGGCTAAACTCTTAAAAGACGCTGACGGCAATTTTACTCCCCAAAGCGCCGGTTTTGCACAGAAAAACGGGATTTCCCCCGAAAAATTAACCGTTGTGGAAACGGATAAAGGGCCGTTCATCTACGCCATTGTTAAAATCAAAGGCGAAAAAACGGTAAAACTCCTGCCGGAAATTTTTACCCGTATCGTTACGGGCTTGGAATTTGCCAAAAATATGATTTGGGAAGAATCCTGCCTGCGTTACGGCCGCCCGATCCGCTCGCTTATTGGGCTATACGGCAATAAAGTAATCAAATTTACGGTGGCGGGTGTAACTTCCAACCGCAACACCTATCCGCTTTCTTCTTTTGGCCGCAAACCGATTAAAGTGGAAAAGGCCGATAAAGCCTATTACGCAAATTTGCTTTCCTCGCAGCCCCAGCCGATTTTGGTACTGCCGCAGGAACGTAAAGAAGCGTTAATCAAAACGGTTTCCAACGAAGCCAGAGTACGCGGCTATCAAGCGGATTTGGATCCGGATTTGATTGAAGAAACGGTTTGGTTTACCGAACACCCCGTTGCCGTAGGCGGCGATTTTGAAATTAAATTTTTAACGCTTCCGAAAGAACTGGTTACGACGGTACTTAAAAAACAAATTAAAATGTTCCCCGTTTTAAACGATAAAGGCGAACTGCAGCCGTATTTCATCGCCGTGCGCGACGGGATATCCGTCAACCAAAACGAAGTGCGCGACGGGTTTAAAAAAGTGATGTCTGCCCGTTTGTCCGATGCGGTATTTTTCTTTGAAAATGATAAGAAAGACGGGTTGGAAACCTTTAAAGAAAAACTTAAAAACGTGCAATTTTTGGAAGGACTTGGATCTATGTACGAAAAATCCGAGCGCACCCAAAAACTGGCGGATTGGCTGTGTGAAAAACTGGGAAAAACGTCATTGAAAAATACTGTAGATTATGCTGCCTCACACGCGTATGCCGACTTAGCCAGCCATGTAGTCTATGAATTTCCGGAATTGCAAGGTTATATGGGCGGCCAGTACGCGGCGTTGGAAGGGCACAAAGACGCGGCGAAGGCTATGGAAGAATTTTACTACCCGCTGACTTCTGCTTCCCAGCTTCCCGCTACGGAAGAAGGCTGCATCGTCTCGCTGGCCGGGAAAATAGACACGCTGGCAGGCAATTTTCTCATTGGTCAAATTCCTACCGGAAGCGAAGATCCCTTCGCCCTGCGCCGCCAGGCTTTTGGCGCGGTACGTATTTTACTGGAAAAAGGAATGAAGGTTTCTTTGAAGGAACTGGTAGAAAAATCGGCCGCTTTATATCCGGCCGGCACGCCGGACAAAGGATTAAAAGAACTGCCCGCTTTCTTATGGCAGCGTTTGGCATTGGTATTAGAACAGCGCGGGCATAATACCGCGGCGCTTCAGGCCGTAATTAATTGGTATGAAATGCCGCTCGTGCAAGTGGAGGCCTTAGTCGGCGCACTGGAAACGGTAAAAACGGGCGAAGATTTTGCACAACTTTTGGAACCCGCCAAACGCGTATGCAATATTCTTAAAAAGGCCGAAAAGGTAACTGAAAACGTCGATGAGAAACTTCTTTCGGCTCCGGCGGAAAAAGCCCTGTATGACAAGGTCCACGAAATAGATTGTGCCTTAGGCTGTTCCGTAACCGTCGCCGCTACGAAAGAAGCCTATCTAAATGTACTTAAAACCTATGGCGCCTTTAGAGAACCGTTGGAAAACTTCTTTAAGGACGTAATGGTCAACGCGGAAGATCCCGCCATACGGCAAAACCGCTTGGCGCTGTTGGCGCGCGTACGCCGTTATCTGACGCAGACAGTGGCCGACATTACCAAATTGTAAGTTTATTTGAACTCCAAAAACCCGGCTCATTTTGGCCGGGTTTTTTATTGAACGGATAAAGGCTGTTTCTTCCGCCAGCTAATTTCTTTCCATTGTTCCTTTAAAAATACACTCAAAACACAAAAATCTATCTTTATTTAAACGAAAAAAATACCCCTTGAAAAGTTTTAAAATGTGCCTATACTATCCATACAGGAAGTAAGTCCGTAGGCCTGCTGGGGGCTGCTTGAAAGCGGACAAAGGCGGTGACGTGAGGTAGTGTTGCTGTAGTTGTAAAGGCACCGAGTCGAAAGAAGTTGGCCTGTGTGCTAGTAAGAGGCCAGGAAGGTTGGGTTACATAACTTTCCGGGAGCTGGTAAGACGCAGAGCAAGGAGTGTTCGACCGCGGACGGGGCAGGGCGCTAAGTGTTGTTCCGTCTGGAAGTTAGGGTGCTGACGCAGCGTTGTAAAGCGGTGTAGTGCGGCATGAGGGTACGTCGTACAGAGTCGTGAGTAGCGTGGTTTCCGGCGGTTGATGTAATTGCTTCGGCCGGATTGGAAACAAAAAAGCGGCATAAGTCCCAGTGTTGTGGTTGTTTAGGCCTATCCTGAGAGCAGTAGATAAGCAGTGAGGAGTAATAATGGAGACGTCAAGATGAACCCCTCGGTTTTGATAACCGGGGGGTTCCATTTTAGACGAAATTCTTTGATTTTTCCCCAATTTTCCGGTCATTATACTTTCTTTATACCCCCGCTTCTTGGCAGAAAAGGTTTATTTCCCCCCGCAGAACGGCAAGAGAATAAACACCCAAAAAAATCCGGCTTTTACAAACCGGATTTTTTAATTGAATGAAAAAACGGAACGCTTTATTCCAACACGCTTGGCGGCGGCAAAAGCCCCGTTTCGGAAGGGACGCTCTGCGCCGAAGACTCGCCGGAAGCCTCTTCGGTTTCTTCGTCTTGCAGAGGGGTTAAAATCATTTCTTCATAACTTTCATCGGGCAGAGGAGCGATATCCACTTCCTGCGGAATAGACATCTCTTCCTGCCGCGATGAGGACATAGCCGCCGCTGCTTCCGAGGAACCCTCCCCCGCCGAGCGGGAAGAGGAGCTTTGGCCATCTGCGGAATAAGCGTTGCTTGGATTCCACCAAGCCGGCGGATTGCCGGCACAAGCGGCTATAAAAAAACTCAAAGTTAATAAGAAAAAACTATTTTTCTTCATATTTCTATTATAGCAATATCGCGCTTTATTTGGATACAGCCGTCAGGCAGGCACGAGCGTATAAAGCTCCTGCCCGGTAGCTGCTGCGTACCAGCGGCCCGCTGGCCGCGGCCTTAAACCCGACGGAAAGCGCATATTCTTCCCAGGCGCGATATTCAGCCGGATCGGGGTAACGCACCACCGGATAATGCGCCGCTGAAGGCGCCAAATACTGTCCAATTGTCAGTAAATCCACGCCAACGGAACGCAAATCACGCATTAATGCCTTAATCTGTTCGTCTGTTTCTCCCAGCCCCACCATAAAACCGGTTTTGGTAAAAATAGTTGGTGCTATTTTTTTTGCATTTTCCAGCAGTTTAAGCGTACGGCGGTAATCGGCGCCTACCCGCACCGCCGCATATAAGGCTGGCACGGTTTCTACATTGTGTGCCAATACTTCCGGTTTTGCGTTCAAAATGGTTTTCAACGCTTCTTCATCGCCGCGCAGATCGGAGATCAGCGGTTCCACTTTTACCTGCGGCGCGCGCGTTTTAATGGCTTGAATTACCCGCGCAAAATGAGCGGCGCCGCCGTCTTTTAAATCGTCACGCGTCGGCATAGTCAGTACGGCATAGCGAATGCCCCACTCTTTTACGGCCTCCGCTACGCGGATAGGTTCCGTATCGTCGGGCGGTAAAGGACTCGCTTTGGTAACCGCGCAGAAACGGCAGCCCCGCGTACAAATATCGCCCAAAACCATAAAAGTTGCATCGCCGCAATTAAAACATTCCCCCCGATTGGGACATCGGGCGGCGTGGCAAACCGTATGCAGTAAGTGGCGGTCAATTGACTGCTGCGCGTGCAACGCCGTATTGGAACGCAAAGCCGCTTTATTGCGGCCTACTAGATTTTTTAGCCACTGGGGCATAGGTGTAGTCATTAAAATTATTATACTAAAAGCGCGCCGATTCCGCCGAAAACGATATGATATAATAATAGAAATTCCACCCTAGGGGAAATCCTGTGAAACGTTTTTTCACTTTCGTATGCTTTCTGGCGTTTATGCCCGTTTGGGCGGCGGATAAGGAGCCATCTGTCCCCGCCGAAACCGAGTCAGCGCGTTTGCAGGAAGCGGGCAGCTTGTATTTCGATTACAAGCAGAACGATGCCCTAGACGCTTACATAGAACTTTCCAAAGATACCGGAAATCGACAGGCTTTTTTAAACGCGGCTTTTATCGCCATGGAGCAAAATAATCCCAAACAAGCGGTAGATATTATGTCTGCCGCTTACCGGCTCTATCCGCAAGACCGAGAGGTGATCGAAATGGCGGCGGAAGCCTACTTGGCAGACGGCCAATACCGAGCTGCCGAAAAATTCCTCTCTCTCCTGCCAGAAAACCCTGACCGGGCCGGATTTTTTCACATTAATTTAGCACGCGCCCAGATAGGACTGGGCGAAAGAAAGCTGGCAAAGTATAACTTAAAAATGGCGGCGCGCGCCGGTACGCACCCGGCGTTGGCTAATTATTTGCTGGGCATTTTATACGAAGAAGATAAGGATTATGAAAAAGCCGCCGACGTCTTTCGCAAGGCCACCGTTTATGACCATCAATTTATTGAAGCCAAAAAACATTATGCCGCCGTACTGGAAAAATTAGGAAATTATAACGAAGCCTACCGGCAATACCGTATGATTTATTCTTCGGAAAAAAATTTAAAAGACGTCAACGCCGCCTTATCCCGCTTAAAACCGCGGCTTTCTCGTCCGGAAAAAGAAATTACCGGCGGAAAAGAAATTTTAAAACATACATTCGTTAAACCCCTTATTCCTCCGGAAAATGTACAAACAAAAGAAATTAAAATAGGAATCGGCATGCGCTCCAACGGACGGCCGCCTGTTCGGACAACCGTACATTTTATCCCCTCGCATAATTTTAAAATTACCGATCCCCAAACCGGCACGTTGCTCGCTTCTGGAAAAGCCAAGGAAAGCTGGGTAGCCGTATTGGAAAATGGGAAAGCCTATTTGTTGACACCGGCTAACCAAAAAATCCCGTTTAAAAAATCCGTACTGATTACCCCCTCTTCTAACACCGAAGGCGAAGGGCATACCATCATCGTAAAAAATGTAATGAGCGGCGCCGGAATGACTTGGGCCAGCGTTGACGATAAAGAATATCGCGGCCAATTACAAATTACATATCATTCCACGCTAAAAACGCTGATTCCCATTAACATCGTTAACATAGAGGAATATCTGCAGGGAGTAATATCTTCTGAAATGCCCACCCAATTCCCGATAGACGCGCTGCGTGCACAGGCGGTCTTAGCGCGCACCTATGCTTTAAAACATTTAGGCAAGCATAGATATTACGGCTATGATCTGTGTGATACGCAAAACTGTCAGGTCTATGGAGGCGTCAGTTCCGAAAGCGAACGCGGAAATGCTGCCGTAGAATCCACCATGGGAGAAATCCTGCAATATGACAACAAACCCATTGAAAGTGTTTTTTCGGCCAATTGCGGCGGGATTACGCAAAGCGCTAAAGAAGCGGGCTGGTATGATACCCCTTATTTACAACCTGTTTCCGATTATAAGGATTTTGATTTTAACCAATTACAGCCCTACCATTTTAAAGAACTTTTACAATATCCGCACGACGCTTACAGCCGATATGATAAAAATGTCAGTTTGGCCGCTTTCCGATGGACACGAGTGGTAGAGGAAGAAGATTTAAGCCAAATCATCAAACAACAAAAAAAGGATATCGGCCGTATTACTGCCATCATTCCCCTGCGGCGCGGCCGATCGGGTTATGTAAGCAGGCTGCTGGTCAAAGGAAGCAAAGGAAGCGTAACCCTTAATAAAGAAAACGTTATTCGGAATAATTTAAGCCTGGGTATGCTGCGCAGCAGTTATTTTATCGTAGAACCTAATTACCAAGACCGCGAATTAAAATACTTTGTGTTTTATGGCGGCGGCTGGGGACACGGCGTAGGATTTGACCAAACCGGCGCCGCCGGCCGGGCAGATGCCGGGCAAAATTATAAAGAAATTCTGCATCATTACTTTCCCTTGGCGGATTTTTACTCGCCTGCTCAACAAATACACGCAAAATCCCCGAAATAACGCTCCTTACAAAATGTAACAATCCCCGGGTGTTTCCCGGGGATTGTTCCATGCGCAAATGATATTTTTTTACCCGTCTAATTTTCCGCCATAAAGGTTATTGTCCGGAAAGCTTTTGTTGGGCTTGTGCTTGTACCTGTTCCAACTGTTTTTGTTTTTCTTCATCGGGCAAATCGGAAGCCACGATTTGATTGACCTTCTCGTACATTTCGCGCAAGATAGGGCGGGCTTTCTCTTGCAAGGCAGCCTTCTGTTCGGCCGACGCCCGCCGAACGCCGGGATCTTTCATAATCTGTTCCAAGGAACTTTCTACCTGACGGTTTAACCGCGCTTGCTGCATTTGAGGATCATTCTGCGTTTGTTCCAACTGTTTGTTCACTTCTTTGCGTAATTCTTTGGAGGCGTTCTCTTTCATGGTTCTGGAAGAATCGGGATCGTTCCAGATTTTCATATATTCGTCATAATATCTTTGGTAAATGGCATCAATTCGGCGGGCGCCTTCCTCGCCATATACCTGGCCGGCGGTCTGCAGTTTTTCGTTCCGTTCCTGATTCAGCGAATTATCTATAGCGGTTAATTCCGCTTGGCTCGCCCGGTAACTGCGGCCTAATGTTTTGCCTTCTTCTTCCTCTTTTAATTGCTGTTTTATTTTTGCGTCTTCTACGTCATTCTCGGCGTCAAACAAACCCTTGGGAGAGCTGCCGCTTTTTACAATCACGTCTTCCAGCGCCTTGCGGCGTTCCCGTTGGTTAGCCAACTGCTGTTCATAATACTTTTCGGCCGGAAGCCCCTGCCGGGCCAAAATCATATCCTTTTCTCTGGCCTCGTCGATAATCTTCCCGGCTTGGGCGACAATATCCGAATTATATTGTTTGGAAAGCGCCTCTTTTAGCATATTGTCTCTTTCAATGCGTTCCTGTTCGAATTTCTTAAACCCATTATCTTCCGACATTTTTTGGAGCTTTTGCTCATATTTTTGAGACACTTGCTTTACCTTCTCTGCAATCTGTTGCGGCGTTTGCCCAGGTGCATTAATGGCGGCGGCCATTTCGCTTTGGAAGGAATCCATTATTTTTGAAGCTTCCTGCGCAGCCTGATTTCCAAAAGCCTGCCCCATACTGTGTACGACTCCCGCTTTTTGGGCAGATACTTGTTCCAATACCGGTGCGAAGGGACCGGCGGATGCGGACTGCGGCAAAGTATTGCGCTGGAGATATTTTTCAATATTGGTTTCTTTCTTGCTTTTTGGCAACAGAGCTTTGGCTACCGCACGGGAAATCCCGCTGGAAAGACCTTTTAATTGATTTTCTAATTGTTTTTGCTGCTCTTTGGGTACCGCCGTCATATACGGAGCGAATGCCCTTTCCCGTTCCGCCCGCATTTGTTCTTCTGCGGTAGGGCGATAGACTCCGGGGGGTTGACTGCCAACAACCTCAGAAGAAACGTTATAAGCGTCCGTTGGCGCCGCATACTTGCCATAATTGACTGCCGTTAATCCTTTGGGACGATAAGAATTGCCCGCAGCTAAATTCCCCCCAGTGGACACGTTCGGTAATGCAGCATAAGGATTTTTTCCCATAAAATCAGGGCCAAGGGTATAAGTTTTTCCGTCTATGCCCAAATTAGGCCGGTGCATATAGCGCTGTACTGCCAACGCCCGTTTTTGTTCCCGGTCAGCTGGATTTTGTGGGGAAGAAATTCCTAAAATTTCTTCATCTTTTAATTCCGCAAGCGCTTGACGATGGGTTTCTTCATTTTGGCCGGCATTTGCCGCAGTATTGCCGGAAGAAGCGCTTCTGGTATAGGTGGAAGTACGCAGCAAAGCAAGCCCCATAGCCAGCAATACCACAATCAGAAATCCTAATTGAAACAAACGTTTATTTTTTTCCATATTCTACTTCTCCGCTGCAGAAACCATTTGTTCACCGGTTTTCGCAGCGCGATGTTCCAGTTCTTCATTTAACTCCGCCTGCAGCTGAGTCATTTCTTTGCGGTACGCTTCTCCCGCCTGATCCAACTGCGCTTGCATAGCACTTAATCGGATAGGATTGCGCAATAACGCATCTACTGTATTTTTATAACGTTCAAAAATATCACGCGTTTGGAGTACGGCCTCTTTGCCGTATAACTTTTCAAACTGATTTTCCATCTGTTGGTGAGCCGTAATCAAACGGGCGCGCAGGGAAGCGGCTTGTTCACCGGAAACAGCCAGAATGGGATCTCCGTATTGCATGATAGTCTCTCGGAAAGCTTTATCCGCCTCTTCCCCTACCCGGGAGAGTTCCTGCTCCATCGCTTCCCGGCTGTTTACAGAAGATAACACCAACCAATAATCGTCTGCCGTTTTTTGCAGAATCACTTTTGTTTTTTGAGCGCAGACTTCCCCATAATCGCGGGAAATGCCTTCCAATAAAGAGAGAACGGCTTGCTCAAGCGCTTGCTTGGACATACGGCTTTGTTGAGCATTGGGCATTGTCCAAGAAGCTTGCTGCTGCAATTGAACAAATTCCGCCATTTTTTGTGAATATGCAGCCGTTTGTTCATTAAGTTTGGCCGCCAGTTCCTGCGGATTTTTGGCTTCCAGCGCTGCCGTTACAGCTTCCGTGCGCAACTGATCTAACATAGCCGCCACTTGATCTGCCGCCAGACGGGCATAATTCTTCTGAATCGTTGAATCCAACTCGTTTTTCTGCGCAAAAATCTGTGCCGAAATTCGCAAATCCGGCAATTGCGGCAAAAATTCTCGAAGCGTCATTTCGGTTAATAACGGTTTATCTACGATGGGTTTCGAACGGGCTTGTGCGGCAGCACGATACTGCTGCGCTTTACTCATATAACGCTGCAAATTATCTGCCCGGGCAGAACGGCGTTTGGGATGCACTTCTTCTTCCGAAGGAGTGCAGGCGGTAATAGCAAAACAGACCAACAAGCCTATTAATAAACGAGATGTTTTCATATTCTCATTATACTCCAAAAAAGGCAATTTGTCAGGTCCTTTTCCGAACGCGCGCGTTCTATAACCCTATATTGGGTTGCTCCAAACATAAAAAACCCCGCCGCAGCGGGGTTTGGCTTATTCTTTGGCAATTTGAATTCCCAATTCTTTGAGTTGAATATCATCTACCGTATTGGGAGAATCCGTCAGCGGGCAGACTGCTTGAGCCGTTTTGGGGAAGGCAATCACTTCGCGAATGGAATCTTCGCCGGCTAAAAGTGCGGTGATACGGTCTAACCCCAGCCCAATTCCTCCGTGGGGAGGCGCCCCCGCTTCCAACGCGTTTAACAGCATGCCAAAACGACGGGCGGATTCTTCTTTGGAGTGTTTCATTAACGCCAAAATACGCTCTTGTACGTCTCGGCGGCAGTTGCGCACGGATCCAGAAGCCAACTCATTTCCGTTCAGAACCAGGTCGAACTGATAGGAACGAATTGAAGCCGGATCTTTTTCCAGATTGGGCAAATCTTCCTCTACCGGCGCAGTAAAGGGGTTGTGAGCGGCGTCCCAGCGGTTTTCCTCCGGAATATATTCCAACAGCGGGAAATTGGTAATCCACACAAACGCCCAGTCGCTCACGCGGGGTAATTCTTTGACAAGTTCTTTGCGCAGTGCCCCCATAAACGTCTGACAAGTGTGCAGGTTTGCATCGCTGCCAACAAAGATAATATCCCCGTCCTGCGCGCCCACGGCGGCCTTTAAGGCATTCATTTCTTCGGGCGTAAAAAACTTGGCAGACGGCCCTTCAAACGCAGCGTCTTTTACTTTCAGCCACACCAACCCTTTTGCACCGTTCTTTTTTACCAGTTCGGTCAGCTTATCCAGATGGCCGCGGGAATAGGCGGCTCCCTTTTCCCCGCGCAGGGCGCGAATGGCGCCGCCGGCCGCTAAAATTTCTTTAAATACTTTAAACCCGGTATTTTTTAATGCGTCATTGACGTTTTTCATTTCCAGGCTGTAACGCAAATCGGGCTTATCCGAACCGTATTTTTCCATCGCGTCATGAAAGGAAAGTTTCGGAAACGGAATTGCTAATTCTTTACCAGCCGTTTTGAAAATTTCCTTCATCAATCCTTCCACCGCTTGGTGAATATCGTCGATGGTTACGAAAGACATTTCCATATCAATTTGCGTATGCTCCGGCTGGCGGTCAGCGCGGAGGTCTTCATCTCGAAAGCAACGCGCCAATTGGAAATAACGGTCAATTCCGCTTGCCATTAAAGTTTGCTTGAACATCTGGGGGCTTTGCGGCAAAGCATAAAATTCGCCGTGGTGTACCCGGGAAGGAACCAAATAATCGCGCGCGCCTTCCGGGGTGGAACGCGTCAAGACAGGCGTTTCCACTTCCAAAAATCCGTTAGCATCTAAATATCGGCGGGCGGCTTGCATGATGCGATGGCGCAAAAGCAAATTGGCATACATTTTAGGGTTGCGCAAATCCAGGTAGCGATATTTTAAGCGTGTTTCTTCGGTTACCGAGCGGGATTTTTCTATGTCAAACGGCAGGGCAATAGACGTATTTAACACTTTAAATTCTTCCGCCACCAGTTCGATGTCGCCTGTTTTCATATTTTTATTGACCGCGCCTTCCAAGCGTTTCGTTACGGTTCCGGTTACTTCAATTACATATTCATTGCGTACGGCAGACGCTTGAGCAAAGAACGGTTTAGAAGGTTCCACCACTATTTGGCAAATGCCGCTGCGATCTCGTAAATCAATAAACAGCACCCCTCCGTGGTTGCGGTATGTATTTACCCAACCACATAGCGTTTGTTTGGTGCCGAGCAGAGAAGCAGTAATTTCTCCGCAATAATTTGTTCGTTTCATACCAGTTTTTTTACCTCGTTTATTAAATCATCAAAAGGAATTTGTTTTTGTTCCCCCGTGGTTAAATCTTTCAGCGTAACCACCCGTTTAGCCAATTCATCTCCGCCCAGAATTACGGCGTAAGCCGCGCCGCAGCGGTCGGCCTGTTTCATTTGGCCTTTAACGTTTTTGTCAAAGAGTCCGCCTTCCGTACGGATTGCCGCCCGACGCAGTTGCTGCATAAGATTAAAAGCCGTTTCGTTGCAGTTTTTTTCCAGCGATACGACATATACGCTCTTGCCGGCAGAAGACTGCGTTTCCCCGCGCGCCATAATCACGCGTTCGGCGCCCATCGCCCAGCCGATAGCCGGCGTAACCGGGCCGCCCATATTTTTTATCAGCGTATCATACCGTCCGCCTGCCGCAATGGCGTTCTGGGAAACATCTCCCGCCTGAAATTCAAATACCGTTCGGGAATAATAGTCCAACCCGCGCACCAGCATGGGATCTACTTCGAAATCAATCTTTCCTCGCAGCAAGGCTTGTACTTCGTTAAAATGAGCCTGACACTCGGGGCACAGTTTCATCGTAGGAACACGTCCTGCAAAACGGGCGCCGTCTATTTTACAATCCAGCACCCGCAAGGGATTTTTTTCCAGCCGAATTTGGCAATTTTCGCAAAGGGTTTCTTTTTCGGCGGAAAGGAAATCAATCAATGCTTGCCGATACAGAGGACGGCATTTCTCACAGCCTAGACTGTTGAGTTTTACCTTGTAATTTTTGGCGCCGAATTTGGACACAATATCTTTTAACATCAAAATCACTTCGGCGTCTGCCGCCGGCGCGGAATTACCGATATATTCTGCGCCAATTTGTTCAAATTCACGGTAACGGCCAGCCTGCGGACGTTCCGCCCGAAACATATTGCCAATGTAATAAAATTTTTGCACCGGGGACTGCTGCGTGAAATTATTTTCCAGATACGCGCGTACCACGCCGGGCGTTCCTTCCGGCCGGATAGCCAGCTGACGGTGTCCCGCATCTTCAAAGGCGTACATCTCTTTCTGTACGATGTCGGTGGTTTCGCCGGTTGATTTGACGAAAAGCTCTTTAAGCTCCACGGTAGGCAGGCGAAGTTCGCCAAACCCATAAACAGAAAATACGCCGCGGGCGCAATTTTCCAGTTCGGTAAAATAATTGGATTGGGGTTCGAATATATCTCTAAACCCGCGTACTAGTTTAGCCATATAATTAATTTTAGCATTTTATACTGAACCCGCGTATTTGTTTTCCGCCCGAGAGAAGGCAATCGGTAACGGCAACGCGTTTTTTGACCAACTAATACTATGAACTTACAGAGTAGGGAAAGAATGTAGTCCTTTAGGAATGATTGATGTTTGTAATGGCGCCGCTGTTTTTAGGAATTCCTGGGAATTGAGGGATTTTTTCAGAGATTCTTTTAGTTCCTGGCTTTCTTCATGCGCGCTTTTGGGAAGGCACACTTCCTGGTGAGCCTGCTGATTATGATACCAACAAACCAGCGTGGCCAGACGTAAACCATCGGCCGCTGACGGGCGGGAACTGTCCATTCCGCTTGCCGTCTTTTCAAACATAATAGAAGTATCTTCGTTGATATGCACCAATCCCAGCAGATGTCCCCATTCGTGTGTAACAATACGCTGGTTATAGACTGCCCAAGGTCCTTGTTTATGCCACGAAGCCGCGGGCATTTTGGAAAGAATATGGATATATTGTTTGGAACGGTCAGAAAGTTGCTTATCCCAATTATATCCGTTGCCATTGGTGGCCGCCTCATAAAAATCGCCCGCCATCTGTGCGGATACGGCTTTTTTATATTCTTCTGCAGCACGGGCTTGCTCGTCGGCCGGGGCTTCTTTTGCATTCAGCCAATCCAGCCATTCTTGTTCCATAAAAAATAAAATCCGGCCAAATCCGTTCCCGTCTTTGGTAAACGAAGAAATCCCCACTCCGCGGACAGAGTTAGAACCATTTCCTTGATAAAATCCGTATTTCCCCGAAGTAGCTTCCAATGTTATATTGATGGTTTGATTAGTCCAACGAGGAGTATGAGAGGTATCCGTCCGATAGCCATCGGTTAGCGAGAACGTCAACTCCGGCAGTTTGTAAGCCGCAGGCAGCCAAGCATTTGCCGCTTCCCGCCAATCCTGCCAAGCCTGTTTAACATATGGGAACAAAGCCTCAACCGCTAAAAAATATCCCGGATTTTCCTTTAGATAATTGGGAGATTCTGTTACTGCATTTCGAAAAGGAAAATTAACATAAGCTAAAACTTTGACATTTCGTTTTTGTTTGGGAAACAAGATATTAGAAAACAAAAAATCCTGATTTTTTCCCATTTTTAAACGTTCCACTGTTAAATTGCCCACACGCAAAGACTCATAGGCTGCATCTGCCGGCAGCTGGGATCCCCACCCAGCAGATATCCCTGTGATAAATAAAAAAAGAGGTAAGATTTTTCGCATAAATAAATCGTTTTAATATATCTTTAATACATATTGTTAGTATATGGAATAAATACATTTTTTTCAATATATACATTACTAAAAAATGAAGTAAAAAACCAGAAACATTTGCCCCCCATAACATTATCTTCTCCGCTCACGTCGGAAGCGAAACGCGCCTCATTCGGCCTTTACCCTTAAACAAGAAAACCACGCTTTCGCGTGGTTTCTGGCCAAATGGTGGACGTGATCGGGATCGAACCGACGACCTCCTCGTTGCGAACGAGGCGCTCTCCCAGCTGAGCTACACGCCCGAAAAATCGGTTTTATGCCTGGGGGTTCCCCTCTGATGTATTTATTATACCATATCCAAAAATAAAAAGAAAATTTTTCTTTTTGTCCCGCCTATTATGGCATTAAACAGTATGATGTCCATTTGTTTTAAATTGATGGATTTCTCCTAGAACCCAACAGGCTTATACGACTACTTGTTACCAAATAATAACAATTCTTTAGCATATAATTCCATAAACAAAACAAGCCATTTCCCGCGAGAGGTAAAAGGTTCCCTTTCCTTCTCCAAAAAGCTACAATATACATATACTTTTTATTTTGTAGAGGAAATTATGTCTAGCAAAATTCGCGTCAAGGACGTGGGGCAGTATCTAGGAAAAGAAATCACTTTAAAAGGCTGGCTGTACAACAAACGCTCCAGCGGCAAACTGCATTTTTTGCAGCTGCGCGACGGAAGCGGAATTATTCAATGTGTAATGTTTAAAGGAGAAGTATCTCCCGAACAATTTGAACTGGGCGACAAAGTAACCCAAGAATCTTCTATCATCGTAACCGGTACCGTGCGCGAAGATAAACGATCCCCGTTGGGCTTTGAATTGGGCGTGAAAAATTTAGAAGTATTACAAATGGCCAAAGATTATCCAATCTCCCCCAAAGAACACGGACCGGATTTCCTCATGCAAAACCGCCACTTGTGGCTGCGTTCGGCTAAACAAACTGCCATTTTGCGCATTCGCGATGAAATTATCTTCGCAATCCGTGAATATTTCCATAAGAACGGTTTTGTTCTGTCCGATTCCCCCATCTTAACCCCCGCCGCCTGTGAAGGCACCAGCACCTTGTTTGAAACCGATTATTTCGGTGAAAAGGCTTTTCTGTCGCAAAGCGGACAGTTATATGCCGAAGCTTCTGCCATGGCATTAGGCCGAACCTATTGTTTCGGGCCTACCTTCCGGGCAGAAAAAAGCAAGACCCGCCGCCATTTGACTGAATTTTGGATGGTAGAGCCCGAAGTCGCCTATAACGATTTAGACGATAATATGGATCTGGCGGAAGACTTTATCAAATATATCGTCAAGCAGGTTCTTACCAACCGGGCAGATGATTTAAATACCTTGGAACGCGACACTTCCAAACTGCAAGCTACCGTAGAAAAAAAATTCCCCCGTATCGATTATACCGACGCTATTGAGATCCTGCATAAAAAAGGGAATAATACGCCCTGGGGCGGCGATATCGGCGGCGACGAGGAAACCCTGCTAGGCGAAGATTACGACACCCCCATTATGATCCACCGCTACCCCGCCGCCATTAAAGCATTCTATATGAAACGCGACCCCAAAAATCCAAAAGTCGTACTGGCGGTAGATGTAATCGGGCCGGAAGGCGCCGGAGAAATCATTGGCGGCAGTGAAAGAGAATCCGATTACGAAACCCTCCTCGCCCGCATGAAAGAACAAGGGTTGGACCCCAAAGGGTACGATTGGTATTTAGACCTGCGCCGGTACGGAAGCGTACCGCACGCCGGTTTTGGTATGGGTATTGAGCGTATGGTGCGCTGGATATGCGGCCTGCAGCATGTACGGGAAACCATTCCGTTTGCCCGTATGATGGATAAAATCCACCCTTAACCATTAACAAATGCAAAAAAGCCCTCTTGCCAAATCGAGAGGGCTTTTTGTATGGCAAAATATAAAATGAGTATGCTTGGTTCCGGCAATATAGTTGCTAAACGGGCGGATCATTTTTTTGTTTCAAAAAATTTTAATTACAAATAGAAATAAAAAACCGGTCTGATTTGAGCAGACCGGTTTTGCAAACCTGGTTTAAAAGATTCAGCGGCGGCGCTGCACCGCTTGGCGGGTAAACGTTTTTGCCTGTGCCGGTTTGGCTTTGCATTCCTGCATTAAATCCGCCGGCGTTTTATAGCCTAAGATATTCGGTTCTTTGCTTAAACCACCGTCCTTCGCGCCGACAGAAACCAGATAATCGTACATCTCTTTGTTGCACGCCAAAGCGGCATATCCCAAAGGCGTCATTGACTGGGCATTCTTCTGCGGCGCAGCCCGGTATTCCAGCATCATCGCCAAACGGCCTTCCTGGCGGGCTAATTTTACCAAATGTTTCAGCATTTCCATATTCTGCGTGTTTACCGCTACATGGAATACGTTGCCTTGCGGAGAAGATTCAAACAGCCGCGCCATATTATCCACCAAGTAAGTAACCATTTCCTGATTTCCATTCTGCACGGCAATAAACAACGGCGTATAACCGGATTTATCTTTTTTGAACACGGCGGCTTTATTCGAAGCAATCACTTTTTTGGCCAGTTCCATATCCCCCGTTCGAGCGGCAGTAAAAATATCATCTTCCGTAACAGGTTTGTTCTGGGCTTGCGTCTGGCCGGTTTGAGGCAGTTCGCGCCCTTCTGCTTTGGCTTGCGCAATTAAAGCGGCATTATCCTGCTCTATAACACTATTTTTGACTTCCCTTAAATCTTTATTAAACCAATCCAACACTTGTCCCCGTTTATTTTTACGGGCTATCATATACGGAATTAAGCCGTCTTTAGCGGCGATGGTCGGATCTGCGTCGGCAGCCAACAGCCTTCTTACTACTTCTTCATATCCTTTCGCCGCCCCCCAATACAGTGCAGTCTGGCCTTGCTTGTTTTGCATATTCACGTCTAACGGAGCTTGCATGGTCTGTGGTTTTAAAAGCTCACGAATTATTTCCGGGTGATTATAACGAGCCGCATAAATCAAAGCGGTATTTCCGTCGTTATTCGCGGCATTTACATCAGCCCGGTAAGCCATTAAGGACTGTACGCTTTCTACATCTCCCAAGGACGCAGAAATAATAAGCGGCGTGTTTCCTTTTTCATTTTTTACATTGGGATCCACTCCGCCCTTGAGCATGGCCAATACCCCCATCGGGTTCTTTTTAGCACTGGCACGAAACAGGTTAGCCGAATTGAGCCCTTCCCTTACGCCGCTGGTAAGGAATAAATCGATGAACTCAGGCAGCTCTTTTTCCAGCGCCAAGTACATGGGAGAATGATTGTAGTTGTTTTTGACATTGATATCCGCTCCGGAATATACTAATAAACGGGTAATTTCCGGAAAATTGCCATACAAACTGCGCAGCAAGGCGGTATCTTTATTAAAAGCATTTACCTTATTGACATCTGCCCCGTTTAAAATAAGCTGCTGAACGGCTTCAAGATTGCCCAAGGTTGCCGCCGCTACAATCAGCGGATCGCCTTTGCTGTTGACGATATTCGGATCGTTTTTTGATTGATTATTCAAGATATCGATAAAAGTCTGCGTATCTTTTTTTTGCAGGGCTTCTGTTGCATCGTCGGCGATTTCGGTAGGAGTTTTAACAACAACGATTTTATCAAATTTTCCGCTTTTCGATCCGGGGGCGTAACCGCTTTTAAACGTAAAAGCCAACATCAATACCACCGGTATAGCGGCAACTACCGCCAAGGTAATAAGAGGTTTTTTGGTAACAACGGAGAAAGCTTCCGGCAATTTCCTTTCCGACGGAACACTGACTTTCGTAGAGTTCTTTTTATTCGGAAACATATTCCTTTCTCCTTATTTTATTTTTTGAACCGTTCTAAAGCGGTTTGGGCAGCCGCCTGTTCGGCTAACTTTTTATTGCGGCCTTTTCCGGTGCCTAATTCTGTGCCTTCTAAACTAACCCGCACGGTAAAAGTTTTATCATGTTCCGGACCTACCGTTTGAATTACCTCGTACACCGGCGTGTGCTGCCCTCGTTTTTGCAGATATTCCTGCAACACGCTTTTAAAATCTTGTGCATCTTGCGTCAGGGCTTGGGTTTTTACCCATGGCAAAATCACGGATTCGGCAGCTGGGTACCCGCCGTCAATATACACGGCGCCGATTACAGCCTCCACCGCATTGGAAATGATGCTGTCGCGTTCGCGGCCGCCCGTCGCCAATTCTCCATGTCCCAGGCTCATAAAACGTCCCAAGCCCAGCTCTTTGCCCCAAAGATAGAGGTTCCGTCTCGAAACCAAGTTCGATTTAATTTTAGAAAGCACTCCCTCTTCTACATGAGGGCATTGGTTGTAGATATAATCTGCAACAATAGCTCCTAGTATGCTGTCCCCCAGGAATTCCAAACGCTCGTTATGTTTGGCGCTTCGGTGTTCCCCGGCAAAAGACTTATGAGTGAGTGCTTCCTTTAAAACGGCCTTGTCTTTAAAGCTATATCCTATGATACGCTCTATATCCGTGTACACAATTATTTCTTGGCGTTCTGTTCGATATATTCAATAGCTTCGCCAACAGTTTTAATTTTTTCGGCTTTTTCGTCCGGAATTTCGATATCAAATTCTTCTTCCAAAGCCATGATGAGTTCTACCGTATCCAAGGAATCGGCACCCAAATCATTGACGAACTGAGCTTCGGGTTTCACCTGGTCGGCTTCCACACCCAACTGTTCCACGATGATGTTTTTTACTCTTTCTTGCACGTTTTCTACAGACATTTTTGTCCTCCGGTATTTTAAAAGGGGCTTCCCCTTGTTACAATTTATTTTATCAAATATAAAGCCCGCCATTAACGGCGAGGATATGCCCCGTAATATACGAAGCATCTTCGCTGGCCAAAAACATTACTGCTTTGGCGATGTCCTGCGTCGTAGCAAATCGTTTCAGCGGCACAGCTTCTAAAGCCTTTGCCTTTACGTCTTCCGGCAATGCATCGGTCATAGCGGTTTGCACAAAACCGGGCGCTACCGCGTTGACGCGCACATTGCGGGAACCAAATTCCTTGGCAAATGTTTTAGTCAGCCCGATAATACCCGCTTTGCTGGCCACATAATTGGCTTGCCCGGCGTTACCCATTTCCCCCACTACGGAAGAAATGTTTACAATGTTGCCGCTTCTTTTTTTGAACATTACCTTTAAAGCGGACTTAGACATTAAAAACGTTCCTTTTAGGTTGACGGCGATTACGTCGTCCCAGTCTTGCTCGCTCATGCGCACGGTCAAATTATCTTTCGTAATACCCGCATTGTTTACCAGTACATCTAAAGATCCAAATTCTTTTACCGTATTTTGAACAAATTGTTCGCAATCCGCCGCCTGCGATACGTTTACCTGCTGGGTATATACTTTTACCTCGTACGCACCCAATGTTTTAGCCGCTTGTTCCAGTGCGGCTTGGTTCGTGCCGCAAACGGCCAAATTCGCACCGGCTTGGGCAAACGCTTCGGCAATCGCAAGGCCGATGCCCCGCGTTGCGCCGGTAACCATTACGGTTTTGCCTTTGAAATCCGCCATTAGGCTTCCTCCTGATGGATCTCTTTTTCAATCGCGTCAAAAGTCGGTTTCAAGGCGGCCATTTTGGCGGCAATGTCGCCAATAAAATCTTTTTCTACCAAACGGGCGGCCGTTTTAATGGCGTTGAAAATGGCAAAATCATTTGACTTGCCGTGGGAAATAATCGCCACCCCGTTTACCCCCACCAGCGGCGCACCGCCGTAGCAGTCCGGGTTGGTATGGTTCTTGACCGCTTTAAAAGCACCTTTGGATAAAAACGCGCCCAAAATAGCCAGCGGGCGTTTTTTGATCTCACGCTTAATCATCTGGATCATCGTTTTGGCCAAACCTTCCGCCATTTTCAGAACGATATTTCCGACAAATCCGTCGCAGACGATAACGTCGGTATCGCCGGTATTTACGTCGCGTCCTTCCACGGTGCCTTTAAAGTTTACGCCGATTTCGCGCATATGCGGAATGGTATGCTTGACCAAAAAGTTGCCTTTTGTTTCTTCTTCCCCGATGGATAATACCCCCACCGACGGAGCCGGAATATCAAACACTTTCTGCATATAAGCAGACCCCATCACCGCAAACTGCAGCAAGTGAATGGGTTTGCAATCGGCGTTTGCGCCGCCGTCTAAAAGCAAACTTACGCCCTTATAAGTGGGCATCGGCGTAGCAATAGCCGGCCGCTGGACACCTTTAATACGCCCCATACCAAACAGCGCCGCCACCATAGCCGCGCCGGAATGACCGGCGGAAACAAAAGCGTCCGCCTGTCCGCGGCGCACCAAATTGGCGCACACCACAATACTGGCATCTTTTTTGTTCCGGCATTCTTTGGCGGGTTCGGCGCCCATGTCAATGGTTTGGGGAGCGTGAACGATGGAAATGTTTTTAGGCACATTTGCGTAGCCCAACGCTCTGAGTTCTTCGCGCAAAACGGCTTCATCGCCAACCAAGATAATCTCTAAACCAAGATTCTTGGCCGCTTTCAAAGCACCCAATACGTTGGGTTTTGCGCCGAAGTCTCCGCCTAATGCGTCCAGGGCTATTTTCATAATAAACCGTTATTTGGCTTCTTCGGTGGCTTCGGCTTTCGTTTTTTGAGCTACAACCACTCTGTCTTTATAGAATCCGCAAGTCGGGCAGACATTGTGCGGCAGTCTGGGAGATTTGCAATTCGGGCAGGCCACGAGCTGCGGCAATTCTACTCCGGAATTGTGGGATCTTCTCATGTCCCGGCGGGAACGAGTGTGTTTTTTCTTTGGATTCGGCATTGATTTAACTCCTGTTTTACTCTAGTAAAATTCAAAAAGAATTATTACTTAAATTTTCCTTTCAGTTCAGCAAAAGGCGACAAATTCACCGGCTTGCATTTACACGGCGCAACGTTTAAATCTTGGCCGCACTGCGGGCAAAGCCCCTTGCAATCGGGCTTGCACAGAAAACGGATTTCTTCCGTTAAAGACAGCGTTTGTCTTACCAGTAACATTATATCAATTATTTCTGATTTATTGCTATATGTTTCCAAAAAATCTTCCGCAAAAGCCTGCTCGGTCATCTTCAAGCAGCGGGCGCATTGAACCAAACGCTTGCCCGCTATATTTCCCTGCACCAAAATTTCTTTGGAGGCCACGGAAAAACGAAGCGATACCTTGACTTGCGTAATTTGATTGGGGGCGGCAAAGATATCCTCAAAGTATTTGGGGCTTAACTGCGCCGTGCAGTCCAGCCCGCCCATACGAAGAATATCAGCCGTTTTAAATTGCAAATCCTGCGGAACGTCGTAATCTTTATAAAGCAAATTTTCGTTCATATTTATATTTTAGCAAATAACTGCCGTCTGATTTAAGCGCTCCGGCGGACAAAGCTTTTATCCTCCCACTTGCGGCTTTTCCAACGGCGTTCAAAAATAGCCGCCCGGATATTTTCATCCAAGGCCATGGCCAGCCAAATGCCGTTCAGCCCCCACCCCCACCAAATGCCCAACACATAAGCAAGCAGCGTGGCCACCCCCCACATCACGATCACTCCCGTTATAAACGGATACATCACGTCTCCCGCCGCATTAAGCGAATTGACCGACGTGATATTCACCGCACGTCCGATTTCCAACAACACGTCGATATACAAAACCGTCGCACCGATGGAAATTACTTCCGGATTAGCCGAAAGCATTTTAAAAATATCCGTTCCGATTAACGCCGTCAAAATAGAAATACAAACCGTTACCAACATCGCCAGTTTGATGGAGTATTTTTCCACCGAGAAAGCCGCATTATCGCGTTCTTCTCCGATTAAGTGGCCGATAGAAATCGCCGCCCCCTGGCCAATGGCAATGGAAAACACATAGGAAAACATCACAATGCTCATCGCATAGGTGCGCGCCGTGAGCGCAGCCGTACCCAGCATAACGGAAAAATAGGTAATGAGGACTTGCGAAAAATTATACGATACCTGTTCCCCCGCCGCCGGCAAACCAATGGTCAGCAGATTTTTGATTTTATCCCACGGGAACGGCTTAAATAATTTAAGCGGCGGAATGGCCGTAACTTTATGAAACAACAGATAAGCCAGCAATCCTACGGCAATCAACCGGCTGACTGACGTAGAAATACCCGCCCCCGCAATTCCCAAACGCGGTGCGCCCAAATTTCCGAAAATCAGCATATAATTGCCCACCACGTTGACCAGGTTAATAAGCAACGTGACAAACATAGGATAAAAGGCTTTATTATGGCTTCTTAAAATAGCGGAAAGCGTCATCGAAAGGGCTTGCAGAAAAGAAAATCCGCCGACAATTTTCATATATGAAACGCCATAGCCGATTAAATTTTCGTTCAGCCCCATCAACTGCAGCGACGGACGAGCAAAGAAAAATAATCCCGCGCTAACCAATACGCCCATTACAAAATTCGCCAACAACGATACGCCGATCACCTGCGCCACATTTTTCTGCTGCCGCGCGCCTAAATACTGCGCGCATAAAACCGAAGTTCCCAACGTAGTAATGCCGTAAAGAATAAACACCAGGTTGAGCAGCTGGTTCACGACGCCGCCGGCGGCGACGGTTTCGTCCGAATAACGGCTGAGCATAAACACGTCCACCGCACCGGTCAGCATAATCAGCAAGGTTTCTACAAAGATAGGACTGGTAAGATTAAACAACTTACGACGAATTATTTTGCGAGGTTTTTTTACAGCAGTTTTCTTCATTTTTCTTTTACAAATTGTTTTTCCAATTTGGTTACGTCAATCATTCCGTTTCCCTGTGCAATATCGGGTAGCCCGGGTATTTTTACGGCGGCTTTCTTCAGCGCCGCTTTCACTTCAGCTACGGTGGGGTAGCGGCCTAATTGTTTTTGCAATCCTTCCACAGCCAAAGCGGCAGCGGCGCTGACAAAAGCCGCCGCCGCGGAAGAACCGCTCATCAAGGTATAATCGCCCGCGGCGGAGGTGGAATAAACCCGGTCTCCCGGGGCAATAAATTCCACTTCCGGCCCGTAGGCGGAATTGGGATAGAGCGTCTTGCCGTCTGCCCCCAAGGCGCTTACCGCGATAACCGTAGATAAATTGGCGGGATAAAATACCCCCGGAAATCCATAATTCCCGGCAGGAGAAACAATCACAACCCCCGAATCATGCGCCCGGTTAATGGCATTAGTTAGCGCGGCATAACCGCCGCCGGACACGCCATAACTCAAATTAAGAACGGTAATTTTATCGTTTGGATTTTGTTCGTTATATGACAAAATGGTTTGAATGGCGTTGGCAGCGGCTTGCGGACCGATTAAACGACTGCCGTCATCTATTTTATAAATCAGCAAAGAGGCTTGCGGGGCCACTCCGGTAAACCGCAGCCCGCGGGCGCCGATAATGCCGGCTATTCCCGTACCGTGGTTTTTTAGATCGGACAATGCCCCCGACAAGGTAAAATCCTGCCCCATAATATGCTTGCCGTTAAATTCCGGGTGGGAAGAAATACCGCTGTCGGCGATGGCTACTTTTACGCCGAGCCCAGTCAGCTTTTTTTCGATCGGATAATACCGATACGCCCACAGATTGTCAAACGCCTCGGGCTGTGGCGTCATATCCACCCACGAAAATTCGCCGTTTTCGCTTACGCGCATATTGGTCGGCCCCAAAAACAGCGTTTCCGTCCCGTATGCTACAGCGGTTTCAAATAAGCAAAAACAAAGAATAAAAAAGCGTCGCATCATCTTATAAATTCACTTTTTTAATAATGGGTCTTAACACGGATGCAAACGGGTGAGCGCTTACCTGCAAAGCGGGCGCCGTCTGGCGGCGTTTTAAATCGGCCTGGTTGACGCGGTTAAGCACATCTTGAACCACGGCGGCTTTTACGCGAAATTGTTTGCCGATTTCTTCCGCCGTTTTCCCTTCCTCCAAATAAGCGCGCAGCATTTTATCCAATATCGCGTACGGAGGAAGGTGGTCTTCGTCTTTTTGGTTAGGACTCAGTTCCGATGTCGGGGCGCGTTCAATAATGCCGCGCGGAATCACTTCGCCTTTCTTATTAATATATTCGGCCAGTTCATAAATTTCACTTTTGTACAAATCTCCAATCGGCTGCAAGCTGCCGCCGGCATCGCCATACAAGATAAAAGACCCCACGGCACATTCACTTTTATCATCGGTAGATATCAGCATTGCTTTATATTCACTGGCCAGCGCCCCTAAAATGGTAGTGCGCAGGCGGGATTGCAGTTCCTGCTCGGTGGTATCTTTCGGGTGGGATACAATGTGGCCAATCGCTTCCTTCACGCCGCCTAACGCCGGCAACACCCCCACTTCTTCCAAGTTGACTCCCAGCGTACGTGCCAACTGTCCGGCTAAGGTTTTGCTCAAGTCGCTGGTACAATAAGACGGCAGCGAAACGCAATATACGCTTTCTCCCCCTAAGGCTTTGGCAGCCAAAACGGCCGTAAAAGCGGAGTCAATCCCGCCGCTGATTCCAAACACCACTTTGTCCATACCGCTTTTATGCACATAATCGCGCAGACCAAACGACAGGGCGTTGAGCAGTTCTTCCGGCACGGGTATTTTATAAGAAAGCGGAGTATATTTTTCTTCCAAATCAAAAAGCAGGACTTGTTCGCGGAAGGGTTCCCCCAATAAGACCAGATTTCCTTTTTTATCGGCGGCGGCCAAAAGTCCGTCAAAAATCATACCGTCGCCGCCGCCCAGCAAATTACACAAAAGAGCAGAAACGGCGTTTTTCTTGGAAAATTTTTTCAATGCGTCCAAACGCGGCGAAATATTATTTTTTAAATAGGGGCGAGCCGTCAAAAACACCACAACATCAGCCTCCGGGTCGGGCTGAGCGTTTTCGGGAGTGTCCAGCACGAACTGAATTTGTTTTCCTTTAAACGAAACGGTTTGCGTATCAAAAATTTTGATGATTTTTCCTTTATATATAAAAGCGGCTGCGGTAACAGAGGCACCGTTTTGTTTATCCATATATCCCAGCACCAAGGCCGTTTCCTTGGTTTCTTTTGCAATTTCTTTTAATGCGGCCGCGTTTTGCGCCAGCAGATGTTTGTCCTCAAACAGATCAAACAACGGGCACCCGCACAAAGCCGCTTCCGGAAACAACAGCAAATCAGCCTTGGGCGCCGGAGCGCGCAGCTGTTCAATAATTTGGGAGGCATTTGCGGAAATATCCGCCGCCAACGGATTAAAAGAAACCAAGTTTATTTTCATACTTCACCTCTTATTTGATTATTGTAGCACTTCTAATTCTTTTTTAGTGTGAAAAAAATAAATAAAAAAGTGCTACAATGAAAAAGTCGAAAAAAATGCTGTACAAAAAAATGGAGGAAAACCTTGATGAAAAAAATCGTCTTAATCGCGGCGCTATTTGCTGCAGCAGTACTGCCTGCGGCGGCGGGAGATACGGGAGCCTTAAAACTCTCTCTATGGGATGAAATTGCCGTTGCCATTCCGAACAATATCCATGACGTAAAAGGTGTAGATCTGGGTATTGCTTCCAAAACCGCTACCGTAACGGGCGTGCAGTTGGATCTCTTGTTTGCTCAAACCGAATATGAACTCAACGGTGTCAGCGTAACCTGGATCATCAACTTGGCCAATAAAGTAAACGGTGTCCAATGGGGTCTTTTGTCCAAGAGTGAAGACTTAACCGGTGTTCAATTGGGTATCGTCAACATGGGTAATGAAGTGTTGGGCGTACAGTATGGTTTCTACAACCAAGCCGAAAACATGAACGGCTTGCAGTTGGGTTTTATCAACTATGCCAAAAACATTACCGGCTTGCAAATCGGTCTGTTGAACATTGCTGAAAATGGCTGGCTGCCTGCGATGGTTTTTGTCAACGGCCGCTTCTAACCCATTTGTAGAAAATCAAGCATTTTCAAACCGTGGGATTTTTCCCACGGTTTTTGTTTTCCCTTCAAAAAGATATAATAAAAAACGCCTTTTTCTCCAAAATTCCTTTTTATTCATTCTTCCATTGGCTTAAACCGCTTTTTATGCTATAATCGATATAAGGTGTAATATGAGCGGGATAGCGAAACAAGTTTGTAAATCAAAGCCAGTCCCGACGACACCCAAGGCCAAAACCACCGGGGAATCCCCTTCCCTAATTTAGGTTGCGGCTACAGGAGAAAAACATGAGCAATGTATCTATGAAAGCCATGCTGGAAGCCGGCGTGCATTTTGGGCACCAGACTTCCCGCTGGAACCCCAAAATGGGACGCTTTATTTTTGGAGAAAGAAACGGCGTCCATATCTTAGACTTACAAAAAACCGCCAAAGAACTGAAAAAAGCCTGTGCTTTTATTAAAGAAGAAAGCAAAAAAGGTTCCAAATTTTTGTTCGTCGGCACGAAAAAACAGGCCCAAGAAGCCATTCAAACTGAAGCAGCCCGCTGCGGCGCTTACTGCATTCACGAAAAATGGCTCGGCGGAACCCTGACCAACTTCCAAACCGTAAAAAAATCGGTTGAAAGACTTAATGAATTGGAAAAATGGGAATCCTCGGGCGTTTTCAAAGCCATCTCTAAAAAAGAAGCCAGCCGCTTAACCAAAGAAATGCTTCGCCTGCAGAAACTGTTGGGCGGAATCCGCGAAATGAAAGTTTTGCCGGATGTGGTGTTCGTGATTGACCCGGTGGATACCGCCGGCGCCGTGCGCGAATCCCATGCGTTGGGAATCCCGGTGGTAGCTGTGTGCGACACCAACGCCGATCCCGATATGATCAGCGTACCGATACCCGGTAACGACGATGCCGCCCGCTCCATTAAATTGTTCTGCGCCGCGATTGCGGATTCCATCTTGGAAGGCAAAGCCGAAGTGGAAGCCGTCAAAACCGCTGAAGAACAACCGGCCGAAAACCCGGTAATGGCGCAAGCTTTTGAATCGGCGATGCTCGCGGCCGAAAACGCCGAACCGGCCGCCGTGGAAGAAGTGGCCGCGGAAGAAACAGTAAAAGCCGACGAAGCCGTCAACGAAGAAGCCAAAGAAGCGGTGGCGGAAGAAACCGAAGAAGTAAAAGAAGAAAAAACCGCCAAAAAGAAAACGGCCGCCAAAAAACCGGCCGCCAAAAAGACGACTGCTTCTAAAGCCAAAAAAACCGTAAAAGCCAAAGCGAAAGCCGAAGCTGAAACGGAAGAACCGAAAGCCGAAGCCAAAGAAGAAGCTCCGGCCGAAGAAGCCAAATAACTCTTGTGTGAAAGTTCCCGGCTGGCCGGGAACTTTCCCCTCGGATTTAACCTTTATATAGGAGAAGAAAATGTCTTTAGCTGAAAATATCAAAATCCTTAGAGAAAAAACCGGTGCGGGTTTAATGGACTGCAAAAAAGCCCTGCTGGAATGCAAAGACGATATGGAACAAGCCATCGTTTTCTTGCGTAAAAAAGGATTGGCGGATATGGCCAAACGCTCCGACCGCGAAACCAAAGAAGGTCGTGTTTCCGTCAAAACCGACGGCAAAAACTATGCCATGATTTACCTGGGCTGCGAAACCGACTTTGTAGCCAAAACCGACGCTTTCATCAAACTGGCCGACGACTTGGCCCAATACGTCTTGGAACACCCCGGTTTGGATTATGCCAATGATGAACACATTAAAGCCATGATCACCGAACAAGCCCCCAAATTCGGCGAAAATACCACCTTCAAAGGCGGTTACAACTGGACTCCGGCCGAAGGCAGCGTCATGGCGTATTACATTCACTCCGACAATAAAAAAGCTTCCGTATTGGAACTGGCCGTTGCCGGCAGCGCCAAAGACGCGGAAAAAGTCAAAGAAATCGCCCGCGGCTTAGCCATGCACACCGTCGGTATGCAAAGCGGCTGGGTAGATGCCAAAGATATTCCGCAGGCCGTTATTGACCGCGAATTGGACATCTACAAAACGCAGGCCATCAACGAAGGCAAACCGGCCGCGGCCATTGAAAAAATGCTGCCCGGCAAAGTCAAAAAGTTTGCCAAAGAAAACTGCCTTTTGGAACAGCCGACCATTAAAGACAACAAAAAAACCGTTGCCGATTATCTGGCCGAAGAATCTAAGGCGCTTGGTTGTGAACTGAAAGTGGTTCGTTTCGTTCGCTTCTAATTTAAAGCCCCTCCTCAGCGAGGGGCTTCTTTTTATGCCGATAGACCAAACGCTCTGTCCGCCGGTATAAGAAGAAGCCTGCCGCTAAGCGTAGCGAACACGGCGGTTTTGTGCTACAATAATAAAAACCAATGTGAGAGAGGTTCCCTTATGGAAACGTGCTGCCCATCTAAAAGCTGCCATGCTAAAAAAAGAGTGTTGCTGAAATTATCCGGCGAGGCCTTAATCAACGAAGGCAGCCGCGGTATTAATCCGCAGGCACTTAAAGAAATTGCCGTAGAAATTGCCGACGCTTACCGCTGCGGCAACTGCGAGCTGACCATTGTTTTGGGCGGCGGCAATATCTGGCGCGGCGTGCGCGACGGAGGCGGCGTGATTGACCGCGTCAATTCCGACAATATGGGTATGCTGGCCACCCTCATCAATGCCTTGGCTTTGCAGTCTGCGCTGGAAGAAGCGGGCGTTCCCACCCGGGTGCTTACCTCCATTAACATTTATCAGCTGGCGGAACCGTTTGTGCGGCGCAAAGCGCTGCGCCATTTGGAAAAAGGCCGCATCGTCATCTTTGCCGGCGGTACGGGAAACCCCTTCTTTACTACCGACAGCGCCGCTGCACTGCGCGCTTCGGAAATCAACGCGGACGTTCTTCTAAAAGCCACGCAGGTGGACGGCGTCTATGACAGCGACCCCAAAAAAAATCCCGACGCCCAACTGATTCACAAAATCACTTACAAAGAAGCCATCGCCAAGCAACTGCAATTTATGGATACCGCCGCTCTGGCTTTGTGCTTGGAAAATAAAGTGCCTGTGCAAGTATTTAATCTGCATAAAAAAGGCAATATCAAAAAAGCCCTCTGCGGTGAAGACGTAGGCACGATTATCTATTAATTTCCCCAAACCGCCCAAAGAAAAAATTTTCTTTGGGCGGTTTTTTTATATTTTACCGCGAAACCTTGCGGCCGCTTAACGTTTCTTTTATGACGGACATCTTTATTGTTCGTGGGCAGGACTCCCATTTTTTTACAAGCAAAAAATCTTTTAAAAAACAATTCAAACGCGCCGCGTCGCCGCCCTCTCGCCCCTTATCGCTCAGATGTTGTACCGATGGACTTAATATCCATACCGGGCGTGCTTGTGCCGTCATATCCGCGCAAAACGCGCCAGAATTGCTATAATAAAATAACATTCACATACGAGGAATTATATTATGGAAGGCATCAACAACCTTTTAAGCAAAACGAAAACCAATATGGCCGAACACGTCTCCCGCTTGGAACGCGATTTGGCCACCATTCGCACCGGCCGCGCGAGCGCGGGTCTGTTGGAAAATATACGCGTAGAATATTATGGTACGCCCACCCCAATCAAACAAATGGCCATCATCAATGTATTGGACGCCAAAACCTTGGAAATTCAACCCTGGGACATCAGCTCCATCAACGACATTGACAAAGCTCTTCAGAAGGCCGACTTGGGCGCCAGTCCGGTAAACGACGGCAAAGTAATCCGCATTACCCTGCCTTCTATGACCGAAGACCGCCGCAAACAGTTGGCTAAAAACATCTCCAAAATGAGCGAAGATTTTAAAGTAGCCGTACGCAACGAACGCCGCGACGTGATTGAAAAACTCAAAAAAGCGCAAAAAGCGGCTGAAATTACCGAAGACGATTTGAAGCGTTATGAAGCGGACGTTCAAAAAACGACCGATGCTCATATCGCTAAAATCGACCAAGTGATTAAAGCGAAAGAAACGGAAATTATGAAGATTTAGTATCGGTTTCTTTATAAACCCCGTCCTTGCGGCGGGGTTTTTCTTTTCTGAAAAAGCCAAAAAAGCTAAAATATCTGTATGAGTGAAACTCCCGCAAATCCCGTTCCGCAGCATGTTGCCATTATTATGGACGGCAACGGCCGCTGGGCCAAAGAACGCCGTCTGCCCCGGTTGGCGGGGCATAATGCCGGCGCAAAAGCCGTGGAGCGCACCCTAAAAGCCGCGCAAAAAGCGGGAGTAAAAATTCTTACGCTCTATGCCTTTTCCACGGAAAATTGGGCTCGCCCCGCGGATGAAATAGACGGCCTGTTTAAACTTTTAGAGCAAACGTTGTCCCGTTATACCAAAGAAGCCGAAAAATATGGTATTCGCCTGTTGGTAAGCGGCGCAAAAGAACCGCTCCCCCCTTCCGTATTAGAAAAAATAGAATATGCCGTAACTTCCACAGCGGCACATAGCAGTTTCACACTTAATCTGGCACTCAATTACGGCGCGCGGCAAGAAATTGTACACGCCGTTAACGCCCTTTTGCGGGAAGGGAAAAAAGAAATTACCATGCAGGATATTTCCCAACACCTTTACCAACCCGATCTGCCGGATCCGGAACTCATTATCCGCACTTCGGGCGAAGAACGGCTTTCCAATTTTTTATTATGGCAGGCGGCATACAGCGAATTTTATTTCTCTCCCGTATTATGGCCGGATTTTGACGAAGCCGAATTTGAAAAGTCCATCGCCGCCTATCGCACGCGCAAACGGCGCTTTGGAGGCGTATGACAGACGCTGTTACCCGTTCTCGTTGTGAAGAAATGCTCAAGCGCATTAAACGCTTTTCATCTCCTGCGTTTAAAAAGCAAATGAGCGAAAGATTTGGCATCTGTACCGAAAAAGCCATCGGCACGCCGGTTACGACTTTGCGCCTGTTGGTAAAAGGACTGCCGCGCCCGGATCAGGAACTGGCGGAAGCGTTGTGGGATACCGGCATACACGAAGCGCGCATTACCGCCTCTATGCTGGCAGATCCCGCCCAAATGACGCGCGAAAAATTGGACGTATGGGCAAAGGAATTAAACTCGTGGGATATCTGCGATTTGTGCTGCAACAATCTGTTTGCCAAGGTAAAAAATCCGTTAAAACTGGCCGAACGCTGGATTAAACGCGAAGAAGAATTTACCCGCCGCGCCGGGTTTGCCATTATCTGCACGCTGGCCGCCCCCCGTGCCAAAACCAAAGACGAAGAACTAATAAAACTTTTGCCGCTTATCAAAAACCACGCGTGCGATCCGCGGCCTATGGTATATAAAGCGGTCAACTGGGCGCTTCGCAACATCGGCAAGAAAAACCCCCGCCTTACCCCCAAAGCCATTGCCTGCGCCGAAGAAATTTTAGATCTGTATGCGGATAATAAATCCGCCCGTTGGGTAGCTTCCAACGCCTTGTGGGAATTAAAAAGCCCCAAAACCAAAGCCATGGTGGCCAAACGAAAATGACAATTCCGCTCATCCGCCCGGCGCAACCTCAAGATCTCCCGCGCATTCAACAAATTATCCGCGCGGCCAAGACGCTCTTGCTCAGCCGCCATGTAGACCAATGGCAAGACGGCTACCCGGACGAAACCGTCCTGCAGGACGACCTCGCCCGCGGCAAAGGCTACGCCGTGGAAACCAACGGAGAAGTCCACGGTTATTTTGCGCTTTCTTTTGAAGACGAAGAACCTTATCGCGTCATCACGGAAGGCGCGTGGCTGACAGACGGACATTATTCCGTACTGCACCGTTTGGCGCTTACCGAAACCCTGCGCGGAACGGGCGCCGCCGACCGCATTTTAGACTTTTGGGAACAGCAAACCCGCAAGCAAGCCTTCCGTTCACTCCGCGCCGATACGCACCCCCAAAACCATCCGGTGCGGCATCTGCTGCAGCACCACGGGTTTACCGATTGCGGCATTATTTTTGTGCGCAAAAGCCAAGCCCGGCACGCGTTTGAAAAAGTGTTGCCGTTCTAGCTTGTTTTTCTCAAGATAAAACCGTCTAAATATAGTAAAATAAAAATATGTTACTACCCAGAATTTTAACTGCCCTGATCGGGGTTCCCGTTATTTTGGCCGCCATCCATTTTGGCGGCGTGATTTACATGGCCTTTGTAGGCGCTGTAATTCTGCTGTGTCTGTATGAATACGGACTGGTGCTCACCGCCGGCAAAAAACCGGTGAATATGCCCAGCCTGTTGATTTTCGGCCTGCTGATGGCCGTCGTAGCCATACTGGGGCGCACCCCGGCCGAAATGTTGGATCTGCCGGATAATCTTTATCCGTTTTCCATCAGCGTAGTTATTTTCGGAACGCTTTTGGTGGAAGTGCTGACCCCTAAACGCTCTTGGGATCGGGTCTGCAATACTTTTACGGGCGTGTTTTTAATTCCGTGGTCGCTGGCGCATTTAATCAACCTGCGCGATATTCCCACCTACGGGGAATACCTTACGTTGTTTATGATTATTACCGTCTGGGTATGCGATACGGGCGCGTATTTCAGCGGCCGTTTCTTTGGGCGGCATAAACTCAATAGAGAAGTCAGCCCGAAAAAAACTTGGGAAGGCGCCATCGGCGGAACGCTGTTGGCGATCGGGGCGGCGGTCTTAATGCGGCATTTATTTTTATCCACTTTTTTCTCCGTTCAAGAATCTATCTGGCTTGGTTTGTTGGTAGCGGTGGTGGGGCAAGTGTCCGACTTGGCCGAATCCGTTATTAAACGTTCTACGGGCGTCAAAGATTCTTCCAACTTGCTACCCGGACACGGCGGATTTTTAGATCGTTTTGATTCTTATCTCTTGCTCGCTCCTTTGTTTTATTACGTGGTGTTATATACGTTATGAAAAATATCGTTATTCTGGGATCTACGGGTTCTATCGGCACGTCCGCCTTGGACGTGATTGCCCGCTTAGGGACAGATTACCATGTGATGGGGCTTTCCGCCAACAACAACACCGATCTGTTTTTAAAACAGCTGCACGCGTTTAAACCGCGTTTTGCCGCCGTATTAAACCCGGAAAGCTACGAAAAAATCAAAGATCAAATTCCGGAAGGGACACGCCTGCTTCCCCCGGAAATTGACAGCCTGATGTTTATGGCCTCTTTGCCGAGTGCCGATTTAATTATAAGCGGCGTGGTGGGCGCCGTAGGATTTCAGCCGTTGGTCAGCGCCATCAAAGCCGGCAAAACGATTGCGCTGGCCAATAAAGAACCGATGGTAATGGCCGGCAAAACCCTGATGAAGGAATGCGAACGCTGGCAGGCCGCTATTTTGCCGGTGGACAGCGAACCTTCGGCCATTTTTCAATGTTTAAGCGGTATGGCCGACGCCCACGGCTACCACAAGTTGGAGCCGCAGATTTCCCGCGTATTTTTAACGGCGTCCGGCGGCCCGTTTGCCAAGCGAAAAGGCTCGCTCTCCACAGTCACTCCCGGCGAGGCTTTAAACCACCCGCGCTGGAAAATGGGCAAAAAGATTACCATTGATTCCGCCACGCTGATGAATAAGGGCTTTGAATCCATTGAGATTATGAATCTGTTCAATCTGCCGGAAGAAAAAGTCCAAATCGTAATTCACCCTCAGTCCATTGTGCATTCAGCCGTGGAATTTAACGACGGAGCAATTTTGGCGCAAATGGGCGAACCGGATATGCGCGTACCAATCCAGTATGCCATCACCTATCCGCGCCGCGCTCCCGGCCCGGTCAAAAAATTGAATTTGTTTGAAACCGCCAAACTGGAATTTTTCGAACCGGATTTAGACCGCTTTCCGTGTTTGGATTTAGCCTTGGCCGCAGCCCGCAAAGGCGGCGTTTTACCCGCCGTATTAAGCGCGGCGGACGAAGTGGCGGTGGAAGCCTTTTTAAACGAAGAAATCAAATTTACGGATATTGCCAAATTAATCTACACCGTTTTAAAGGCCGCCCCGCAAACCCCAGGGGACGCCACGCTTAACCAAGCGCAGGAAGCCGACCGCTGGGCGCGCGAAGCCGCGGCGGTGTGTTTGAAAGAAAAATCTTATAAAAAAGCCGTAATCTAGGAGAAGATATGCTTTTATCCATCATTGCCGTATTAGTCGTACTGAGCCCTATCGTCATCATTCACGAATTTGGGCATTATATCGCCTGCCGTTTGACAGGTATCCGTGTAAACGAATTTTCGTTCGGATTTGGCAAAATTTTATGGCATAAAAAAGTGGGCGATACGGATTATCAAGTCCGTGCTATTCCGTTCGGCGGCTTTGTAGAGCCGGCCGGCCCGATGTTCCACCCCGATGACGCCCCCGAACCGCCCAAACCGTATGAATTTGCGGCCAAAAAATGGTACGCCAAATTTTTTATGGTGGTTAACGGCGCGCTGTTTAACTATTTGCTGGCGGCGATTATTTTTGGAACGCTGATTTACATCAAAGGAATGCCGGAAACCGATCCCGCCAAAATACCGGCAGTGGTAGACACGATAGCCAAAGGGTATCCCGCCGAAAAGCTGGAACTGCAACCCGGCGATATCATTCGCCAAATCAACGGGCAGGAAATCTCCTCTTGGCAGGATTTAACCCAAGCGATGGCTCAGCGCAAAGGAGATATTACCCTTACCTACGAACGCGACGGGAAAACCGTAACCGCCACCATCAAAGACGGCGATTTTAAAGCGAAATCCCCCACCGTACTGGGCGTTATGGTCAACCCGCTATTTAAGCCCGTTTCCGTCTGGTCGGCGGTTGGATTAGGGTTTTATCAATGCTATTATTGGACGCGCTTTTCGTTGGAATCGCTGGCGCAGAGTTTCACCCAAAAGAAAGCCCCCGAACTGGCCGGACCGATTGGCATTGTAAACGTGATTCATCAATCGGTGCACCGCAGCTTGTTTGATTTTGTCTTTTTAATTGCCATGCTTTCTTTGGCGGTTGGTATGTTTAACCTGTTCCCGATTCCGATACTGGACGGCGGTTACGCACTCGTTTATTTATGGGAAGGATTAACCAAAAAACTTCCGACGGAAAAAATGCTCAACCGCGCCGCAAACGTCGGCTTATACATTTTATTGCTGTTAGTCGTTTATGCCTCTTATTCGGACATTAAACGCATTTTCTTTAAACCCAAAGCCGCCGCCGTGGAAGTGCAAACCCAGGCAGACGACGGCTCTACATCCGCGGAGGCGGAATATGTACAAGACTAGAGAAGTAAAAGTAGGCCCGTATATTTTAGGCACAGGCCACCCCGTGCGCGTACAAAGTATGTGCAACACCGATACGCGCAACGCACAGGCCACCGCCGCCCAAATCAACCTTTTGGAAAACGCCGGCTGTGAAATCAACCGCGTAGCCGTGCCGGATATGCAGGCGGCGCAAGCGATTGGCGAAATCAAAAAGCGCATTCACTCCCCCCTCGTGGCGGATATTCACTTTGACTATAAACTTGCCTTGGAAGCCATTAAACAAGGCGTAGATAAAGTGCGCATCAACCCCGGCAATATCGGCGCGGTGGAGAACACCAAGGAAGTCGTCAAAGCCGCCAAAGACGCCGGCGTGGCAATCCGCATCGGGGTCAACGCGGGCAGCGTGAAATACCTAAAAAGCGTACAGGGGAAAATGGACTTGTCCGACGAAAAATGGGCGGAAGTAATGGTCAACGAAGCGTTGGAACAAGCCAACATTTTGGAACAATTAAATTTTAAAGACGTGGTGGTATCGCTTAAATCGGATAATTTTAAACGCACCGTACTGGCCAATGAACTCTTTGCCAAACAAAGCGATATTCCGCTGCACATTGGGCTTACCGAAGCCGGCAGTTTTTTAAGCGGCACGGTTAAAAGCGCGGTGGCGCTGGGAACGCTTTTACAGAAAGGAATCGGCGCTACGATCCGCGTATCGCTGACGGAAGATCCGCGTATGCAAGTGCGCACCGCGTATGAAATTTTAAAGGCCTTGGGGCTGCGCGAATACGGGCCGAATTTAATCTCCTGCCCCACCTGCGGCCGCACCCAAGTAGATGTAACGGGAACGGTACACGCCTTGGAAGAAAAAATTTATTCTGACAAAGAACTGTTGAAAAAAGCCACCGGCCTTAAAATCGCCGTAATGGGCTGCATCGTCAACGGGCCGGGCGAAGCGCGCGACGCCGATTTCGGCATTGCGGGCGGCAAAGGCGAAGGATTGTATTTTGAACACGGACAGACGATGTTCAAACTTCCCCAGGAACAATGGGTGGATTTTTTAATTCAAAAAATTAACGACTGGAAAAAATAAAAGGAAAGATAAAAAATGAAACTCTCAAACTATTATTTGCCTACTTTAAAAGAAGCGCCTAAAGATGCCGATACCCTTTCGGCCAAACTGATGATCCGCGCGGGTCTTATCCGCAAGGTGGCCAGCGGGCTTTACGAATGGCTGCCCCTGGGGTTAAAAGTACTTAAAAAAGTGGAGAATATCGTGCGCGAAGAAATGGATCGCGCCGGTGCGTGCGAAGTGTGGCTGCCTTTGGTACAGCCCAAAGAACTGTGGGAAGAAAGCGGCCGCTGGACGTATTACGGCAAAGAACTCTTGCGCTTCGCCGACCGCAAAGAAGCCGAATTCTGCTTTGCGCCCACCGCCGAAGAAGTGATGACTGATCTCGTCAAAAAAGACACCACTTCTTATAAACAGCTGCCGTTCTGCCTCTATCAGTTCGGCACGAAATTCCGCGATGAAATCCGCCCCCGCTTTGGCGTGATGCGCGCGCGCGAATTCTATATGAAAGACGCCTATTCCTTTGCCGCCAACGACGCTGACGCCAACGACTGGTATCAAAAAATGTACGACGCTTATCAGCGCATTTTCAAACGCTGCGGCTTTCAGTTTAAAGCCGTAGAAGCCGATACCGGATCTATCGGCGGAAATTTTTCGCACGAGTTTATGGTGCTGGCCTCCACCGGCGAGGACGCCATCGCGGACTGCACTTCCTGCGGATACGCCGCCAATACGGAAAAAGCCGAAATCCAAGCCCCGGCCGATATTGCCATTAACGAAGCCGATTTAAAACCGATGGAAAAACGGGATACCCCCAAAGCCTACACCATTGAAGATGTGGCCTCTATGCTCAACGTGCCCACCGCGCAATTAATCAAACTGTTGGTATTTGCCGCCGACGGAAAACCGGTTGTCGCATTGGTGCGGGGCGACCACGAACTCAACGAATTTAAATTCAAAGCCTTGCTCAAGTGCAACGAGTTGGAAAAAGCGTCTGAAGAAGTTTACACCCAAGTTACGGGTTCGTTTGTGGGATTTGCAGGCGCGCAAGGCTTAAAAGAGAAAAATCCGTCTGTAATGATTTACGCCGATAATTACGTCAAAAACATCGTCAACGGCGTATCCGGCGGAAATGAAAAAGACGTTCATATGATTAACGTTACCCCCCGCCGCGACATCAAAGTAGATGTGTATGCCGATTTAAAAATGGCCTCCGCCGGCGATAAATGCGCCCGCTGCGGCAAAGAATTCACCTTCACCCGCGGCATTGAAGCGGGGCATGTGTTCAAACTGGGTACGAAATACTCCGCCAGTATGGGAGCGAATTTCTTGGGAGAAGACCAAACTTCCAAACCGATGATTATGGGCTGCTACGGCATTGGCATCAGCCGCGTGGTGGCCGCCGCCATTGAACAATCGCACGACGACAACGGCATTATCTGGCCGGCGCCCTTAGCGCCGTTTGATGTGGCGCTCGTGGCCATTGACTATGCCTCCAACCCCGAAGTCAAAAAACATGCGGACGAAATTGCCGCACAGTTGGAAGCGGCGGGTTTGTCCGTACTGCTAGACGACCGCGACGAACGCGCCGGCATTAAGTTTAAAGATATGGACTTAATTGGCCTGCCGCACCGCTTGGTCGTCAGCAGCCGCACCGTCAAAGACGGACAATGCGAATACAAAAAGCGCACCGAGAAAGAAGCCGTGCGCTGGAATTTGGACGAAGCGGTTAAAAAACTGTTGGAAGCCGCCGGAAAATAAATTCCACTATACCCGTAAAAAACACCCCGGTTTGTTCCGGGGTGTTTTTTTGCTATAAATTCTTTAGTTATAGCCCATACTTTCGCACACTTTTGTACAAGCAGGTAAAAGAGGTTTGCTGTAATTAGGAATTGTATCCTCCCCGCAGCGTATCTCTCCTGGATGGTCGGAATGCTCAAAAAAGAATCTAAAGAAACATTTTCCTTGATTATTTGTAATCCCTCCGATCACATCTCCTTTTTCGGATACATCTGTAATAATATCTACTAGCAAATCTCCTTTCAGACGAATTATACCGCGATGCGAATAGAGAGGGTCTTTTTCCGGCAGATCTATATCTAATTCTTCAAAACCGTCTATATAGTGCCCATTCGCTAAATAATAGCGTTCTTCTGCTTCTTTGATTGCTTTGAGCATAGGCAAGACGGAACTCATCCGACTCTTTAACACCGCCCTTTCATACTGCGGCACCGCAATTGCCGCCAAGATCCCGATGATTAACACCACTACCAACAGCTCTATCAGCGTAAATCCAACGTTTTTACCGCTGGGAAATGATTTTTGATAAATTTTCTTCATAAGCAAAATTCATCAAAAAAAAACGAGTCAAGGGGCGAGCCGCCCCGCCCCACTCTTTACCCGTTAACACGACTGGTTTAAGCCACATTGTTTCTGCACTGTCGCACCCTTACAAAAAACAAGCCAGAGCCTGGCGCCCTACTCTATGCCCGTTAACACGACTGGTTTAGGCCACACTGTTTTTGCACTGTCGCGCTCTTATGAAAAGACTAGCCAAAGGCTAACACTTCACAATTCCATAAGATATTCCTTTTTATGTCGTTATCGTTTCTTCCCCTGTTACGCTGTAAAAGGAGTTTCCTTTTATGTTGTTGTCGTTTTTACACGCTGTTACGTCGTAAAAGGAATTTTCCTTTTTATG
>CALVFE010000003.1 GCA_944326765.1 uncultured Elusimicrobiales bacterium
CCCCCCATACGGTCGGTTTCGCGGTAACCCCAGATTTGTTCTACGTTTTCGTAGCATTTATCCGAGGTAATCATAATCACTTGTTTAATAAAATCAAACTTCCGCACGGCTTCCAAAATGTTTAACGAGCCCATCAAATTGGTTTCATAGGTCATTTTGGGATGTTCGTAAGAAGTACGCACCAACGCTTGTGCCGCCAAGTGGAAAATCATAGAAGGTTTATATTGGGCAATCACTTCTTCCAACCGCGCCGCATCGCGCACGTCGCCGCGTTCATCGGCAAACAAGCGGTCTTTTAAGTGGGACGCGCAATAATTGCTGCGGTCGGAATAAGGATCTAACGCATACCCCACCACTTTCGCCCCCAACGCCGTCAGCCAGATGGCCAACCAAGAGCCTTTAAAACCGGTGTGTCCGGTTACCAACACTGTTTTCCCTTCGTAAACGCCGTTAAAATTGTTCATTTCAGATGCTCCTTCCACCAATTAATCGTTTGTTGTAAACCGGACGTAAGCGTATAGTTGGGTTTCCACCCCACTTCTTTCGTCAGCCGTTCATTAGCACCGGCCAGAACGGGATCGGCAAAATTTTCTTCCAAAGCACCCCACAGGATTTTCCCTTTAAATCCGGTTAAACGGGCCATTTCCTCCACCATCACGCGCAGTTGCACCGGCTGACCGGAAGAAATGTTTACCGCTCCCGTAACGGGAGAATCAAACAGCATCGCAATTCCGCGGGCAGTATCTTCCACGTGCAGGTAGTCCAAAAATTTCGTACAGGGGCTAACTTTTACGTCTTCTCCTTTTAACATGGAACAGATAACCGACGGCATCAGCCGCGCGGCGCGTTCGTACGGGCCGTACAAATTGAAAATACGCGCCCATTTAAAATCCACGCCGGCTTGGCGGCATAAAATGCTTCCCACTTTGTATAAGGCCGCTTTACTTTGTCCGTAAAGCGAGGGATTATTGAGCGGCGTTTTGTCCTCGCGCAAAAGCCCATAGGAAAAATCATATTCGGACACGCTGCCCGCCCCCAAGAATTTTTTGCCGCCGTTTTCTATAAAGCTTTTCAGCATCTCCAGCGACAGACACAGCCATTCGGCGTTACCGGGGTGCATATGGCATTTCGGCCCTACATACCACGCCAAATGAATTAAATTTTCAAATTGATGTTCTTTAATGTAATCGTTTAAGGCTCCGGGTTTAAAAAAATCCAATTCGTGCTGAACGAGTCCCTCCCGGGCAGGCATATTGGGCGTCAACGACGGAGCATATACGGTATATCCCCGTTCCAGCATTTGCTTGGTAACTTGCCTTCCGATAAAACCGCTGGCGCCCGTAATGAGAATCTTTTTCATTTTAATCCTCCCACACTTTCCACGGGGCTTTGCCCGCAGCCCACAGTTCGTTGAGTTCAATTTTGTCGCGCAGCGTATCCATCGGATGCCAGAAACCGCTGTGTTTATAAGCGTTTAATTGCCCGGCTTGCGCCAAAGAGCAGAGCGGTTCTTTTTCCCACGCGACATTTTCTCCGTCGGGGATATAGTCAAACGCTTCCGGCTGGCACACAAAGAAACCGCCGTTTACCCACGCGCCGTCGCCCACGGGTTTTTCCTGAAAATGGGAAATGGAATGATCGGCCTGAATGTTCAACGCGCCGAAGCGTCCCGTCGGCTGAACGGCCGTCAATGTAACCAGTTTGCCGGAAGCTTTATGCTGTTCCAGCAATTTTTTGATATTTACGTCGGAAACGCCGTCTCCGTACGTCAGCATAAAAGGCTCGTTTCCCACGAAATGACGAGCTTGTTTAATGCGCGATCCCGTCAGTGCGTTGCGGCCGGTGTAAAGCATCGTTACTTTCCAAGGCTCGCAGCGGTTGCGGTGGATATCAATCTGGTTATTAGAGAAATCAATGGTAACGTCAGAGTTGTTCGTATAATAGTTTAAAAAGTATTCTTTGATTACTTCACTCTTATACCCGCACAAAATAATAAAATCGGTCAGTCCGTAATGGGTGTAGAGTTTCATAATATGCCAAATAATGGGATACCCGCCAATTTCCACCATCGGTTTAGGTCGAATGGAAGTTTCTTCTCCCAGCCGTGTTCCTAATCCTCCCGCCAATAATAAAACTTTCATAAACGCTCCTTATCTGCGTGATAAAAAACAAAGTTATGCAGGGCTTAAACTCCTACATAACTTAAATCCGAAATAAACCGCCTCCGTATTCCTGTTTAGGAATAACCTATTCTGATTAGGATTTTTCAAATAGATCTCTTTAATTAGTTTATCAAACCTGACCTGCATAGTCAACCCCGCAGTTGATTTCTTTTTCAGCCGACTAACCTTAAAAAATACGCCCAAAAACCGTTCGAGTAAGCTATGATTTATCGTAAGGAGAAGCCTATGGATACCAAATTAACTGTAACGGATCAGTCTTTTGACACCGCGTTCAAAAAATATGAAAAAGCGGAAATGATCGAATTTTTTGCTTCTTGGTGCCCGCATTGCAGGCATACAGAAGGGATCATAAATACGTTGGCAAAAGCGTATGCCGGCCGCGCAGCGATACTGGCGGTAGATGTAGATATGGCTCCCAAAACCGCCCGAAAATTCGGCGTACAAGGCGTGCCTTCCTTTGTGTTTGTGAAGAACGGACAAATCGTAAAACGAATGGCCGGAGGGTTTTCCGAAACGGAATTGCGGCAGCAGTTAGACGCGCTGTTAGGATAGAAGGGTATTTGACGCAATGTACCCCTCACTCCTGCTGGGCTTGAATGGCGTGCAACAACAGTTGCAAAGCTTTTATTGAGCTGCGCCCGATATTGCGCTCGCGGGTGCGGGAAAATATAAACTTTTCTGCGCGCGCTCCTTTTTCCCCTGCCACTGCAATCCACACTGTGCCGACGGGCTTATCGGGCGTGCCGCCGTCCGGCCCGGCTACTCCGGTTGTAGCCACCGCCCATTGGGCGCCGGTAATGCGCCGCACCCCCTGTGCCATTTGCAAAGCCACCGGTTCACTAACGGCCCCGTATTTTTCTAGATCCGCCGCTTGCACCCCCAGCACATTCTTTTTTACTTCATTGGAGTACGCCACCACTCCCCCCAAAAAGTAAGACGACGCCCCCGGCACCGACGTAACCAAATGAGCGATGTTTCCGCCCGTACAGCTTTCCGCACAGGCCACAGTAACCCCGCTCTGCGCCAAGCGACGGACAATTTCTTCTTCGCTTGTTTCGTTAAACACCTGTTCAAACAAAATTCCATTCAAAGCCGACCGCAAGTTTTCCCAAAAAAAGTCCAACTGTTCCACGGCCTTTCCTTTTGCCGTCAGGCGCAGCCGCACATATCCGGCAGCAGGCAGATAAGCCAAGGAAATTCCGTTCGGCAATGTTTTCTCATAGTCCGCCAAGCGCATCGCCAAAGCCGCTTCCGGCATTTCATACACGGTCAGCATTCGGTATTGAAGCAAAAGATCTTGAAATTTTTCTTTCAGCCGCGGCAACACTTCCGCCGGGAACAGATATTCCGTTTCAAATGGAACGCCCGGCAACGAAACCAACACTTTTCCGTTTTTTTCAAACCACATTCCGCTGGCAGTACCTCTCAAATTGCGCAGGGGAATGCACGTTTTGGGCAGCATCGCCTGAGACTTATTATACGCGTTCAAACGTTCCGGGTAAGCGGCAAACATTTCTTCCAGCCACGCATACGCCTGCGGATTAAAAGCCAATTCCGTGTCGAAATACTGCGCCAGAACATTTTTGGTCAAATCGTCTTTAGTAGGCCCGAGCCCTCCGGTCATTAACACTGCATCTGCTATGGCAAAGGCATCCTCAATCGCTTGGCAAATCGCGTTTTTTTCATCGGCTACGGAACGAATTTGCACGGTTTCCGCGCCAAATTTCGTCAATTCCCGCGCGATAAAGCGGGAATTGGTGTCTAAAATTTGTCCGAGTAAAATTTCATCGCCAATAGTAATAATAACAGCTTTCATAAAGTACACCTCTTGCCTTATACGCCCTAACGTTTTTCAGAAAATACCGTTTCTGATAAGTATGTAGGGATATTTTATCACTTTTCGAGCACACAAAAAGCACAAAGTGTTATATAATAAGGTTCTATAGAAAAAAGGAGAAAACAGATGAGAGATTTTACCTTTTACTGCCCGACCGAAATTATTTTTGGGGAAAAGGCCGAAGAGAAAGCCGGTGCGGCGGCGGTAAAACACGGCGGTACGCGAATTTTGTTGGTGTACGGCGGGCAAAGCGCCGTACAGAGCGGGCTTTTGGAACGGGTAGAACAATCTCTCATGCTGGCGGGGCTGGCGGTTAAAAAGCTGGGCGGAGTACAACCGAATCCCACGCTTTCCTTTGCCCGCAAGGGCGTGCAGGAAGCCCTTTCGTTTCAAGCAGATTTAATTTTGGCTGTAGGAGGCGGCAGCGTCATTGACACCGCCAAAGCCATCGCAATCGGCGCCGCCAACGCCCCGACGGATATTTGGGATTATTGGCTGGGAGAAAAAACGGTAGAACGCGCTTTGCCGGTCGGCTGTATATTGACTATTGCGGCATCGGGCAGCGAAATGAGCGATTCTGCCGTATTGACAGACGACTCCCACAAAGACAAACGCGGCCTTAACACTCCTTGGAACCGGCCTCGATTTGCGTTAATGAATCCGGCTCTTGCCTGCACTCTTTCTTCCAAACAAATAGCCTGCGGGGTAACCGATATTTTAATGCATACGTTAGACCGGTATTTTACCCCCATGCAGGGCAACGAACTGACAGATGCCTTGGCAGAAGCCTTAATGCGCACCGTCATTCATTATGGCCAAAAAGCCGTACAAACTCCCGATGACTGCCAGGCGCAAAGTGAAATTATGTGGGCGGGAAGCCTGTCGCATAATAATCTGACGGGGCTCGGTGCGGAAAAAGAATTTGCCGTTCATCAACTGGGGCACGAATTAAGCGGTCGTTTTGGCGTAACCCATGCAGAGAGCCTGTCAGCCGTATGGAATGCCTGGGCGAGCTATGTTTACAAAGAAGATCCCGCCCGGTTTGCCCGCTACGCGTGCAACGTACTTCGATTGGAAACCGTTACGGATATAGACAGCGCCGCCAGGGAAGCCATTGCCGTTACGGTACGTTTTTTTGCTTCGCTGGGAATGCCTACCAATTTGCGCGAATTATTAGGCCGCCAACTGAACTTTTCGGAACTGTACGAACTGGCGGACAAATGCAGTCGGGGCGGTACGCGCACCATCAGCAAGCTAAAACCGCTGGGGAAAGAAGATATCCTGCGCATCTATACCGCCGCCAATCAATAACATTTAAGCGAAAAACCGTTAAAATTTATATAATTTAGACAGGAATTGATTTTTCGCCGTCCGCCGAACGCGTATTATCCGGCGGTTTTTTTGTCTTACGCAGGAGCCTTATGAAACCAGAAAACCCTTCACCCAATCCATTCGCCCTCATTCCGCTGGGGGTATTTTTAATTTCTTATCTGGCTGTTTCGTTGGCAGCAGGAGATTTTTACAAAATGCCCATTACGGTGGCTTTTGTATTGTCTTCCGTGGTAGCCATCGCCATGAGCAAAGGCGCCACGCTGCACAGCCGCATTGAACTGTTCTGCAAAGGGGCGGCTAATTCCAACATTATGCTGATGGTGCTGATTTTTATTTTGGCAGGCGCTTTTGCCCAAACTGCCAAAGCCATGGGAGCAGTAGATGCGACGGTTAATCTTACGCTTTCTATCTTGCCCGGGAATGTACTGGCGGCCGGCGTATTTTTGGCCGCGTGCGTCATATCGGTTTCGGTGGGCACCTCGGTAGGAACGATTGTGGCGCTGACGCCAGTAGCGGCCGGCCTCTCGGCGCAGACGGGTATTTCTCCCGCACTTATGAGCGCGGTAGTAGTCAGCGGCGCCATGTTTGGGGACAATCTTTCTTTCATTTCTGATACCACCATCGTCGCCACCCGCACGCAAGGCTGCAAAATGGCAGACAAATTTAAAACCAATTTTCATATCGTCATGCCTTTTGCCATCTTAACAACCGTTATCTACATTCTATTAGGAAGCGGCGCCCAGACTTCTTTTGCAAGCGGCGAGGTTTCCTGGATTCGGGTATTGCCGTATTTTGTGGTACTGGCTGCGGCGGTAATGGGTGTAAATGTAATGTTGGTACTGTTGGGCGGTACGGTGTTGTGCGGACTGATCGGTCTTTTGACCGGCGCGTTTGACGTGTGGGGCTGGACTACGTCTATGGGCGCCGGCATCAACGGAATGGGCGAGTTGATTATTGTAACTATTTTGGCGGGCGGTATGCTGGAAATGATACGCTACAATGGCGGCTTGGCGTGGATTATCCAGAAAATGACGGCCAAAATCAATTCCCGCCGCGGCGCCGAAATGAGTATTGCCGGAGTAGTCAGTTTTGCCAATCTCTGCACCGCCAATAACACCATTGCTCTTATTATGGCCGGCCCGATTGCCAAAGAAATCGCCCAGCGTTTTCATATTGCGCCGAACCGCGCGGCCAGTTTGCTGGATATTTTTTCGTGTTTCGTACAAGGGATTATCCCTTATGGCGCCCAACTGTTAATGGCGGCCAGCTTGTCGGGCGTATCGCCGGTAAGCATTATGCAGTATTTGTATTATCCCTATCTGCTGGGCATTGGAGCGCTGCTGGCTATCTGGGTGGGATATCCGCGCAGGCATACGGAAGCTGAAAATTCCTCTGCCTTAGACGCCTAGTTTCACACAGCGTTTAATTTTGATAAAATAAAGAAGAAGATTTCCGCGCTCGTAGTTCAATGGATAGAGCGTCAGCCTCCGAAGCTGGAAATGTGGGTTCGACTCCCGCCGAGCGCATTTCACTCTACAAGCCCCTTTTAGCAATAGAAGGGGCTTTTTTATGACAATTTCCCCTATACACAAAAGGAAATAATCGGAAACGAAAAGAAACGAAAAGAATATGTTTTTTTAATAAAAAACGCTACCAAAAACCCCGGTTTTTTAAACCGGGGGGTTAACAGAAATAAATGGATTTTATAAATACAACAATTTAAATCCTACGCCGAAACTCCAATCTTTGGTGTCCCAGTTTCCGGCGGCGTGCGTGCTGGCATTGGCATAAAAAGCCGTACCATCATTTACCAACGTACCGATTTCTACTTCCGGAATAAATTCGGCCATTCCCCGGTGCTCGTAGTCCACATAGTAATATAAGTTAGTCAATATCCACCATTCATTGGGGGAAGTATAACCGATATTGGCACGCCAACGGCCGGTATTGATATTGTCGCGGGATCCATCGCCGGCTACAGACACATAATGCTTATATCCCACCGCCCCGTAAAAACCGTCGGCAAAAGCCAACAGTATGAAGGCCGAGGGGCTGGCTTGCAGTTTGCCGGATCCCAACCGTTTATCGGTAGCGGTAGGAAGGAAAAATTCCATTTTAGCGCCGAATCCGAACAAATGTTCGGCTGGAAGAGTCCAAGTGATATTCGCCAAAATATCGCCCAATCCGTTGACCGACTTCTGCGGCGATTCAGAACGAGCCAAAGGCACTTCCACCCCCCAGTTAAACCGCTCGTTAATTACGCGGTAGGTTTTCAGCGTCAGCTGATTAACGGAAACGCCGCCGCTGTCGTCGATAACAGTAATGGAAGGATTGACCTCAAACGTGGTGATATTTTCGGTGGGCACCACTCCATAGTGATATGTCCGCTGAATTTGTGCATGCAGCGGAAAAGCCATTAGACATAAAAAAACACACCCGACCCATTTACGCATAGTTTCTCCTATGTATCGTCTGATATAATTTTACTTTACAGGTCTTTTATCAAAAATCAAGTCTGAAACTGTTTTTATTTTTTAATCCGGCACACGCAATCATTTGCCGGGCAAGCCAGCGGCGTTTTACGCGTCAACGGCCGCGCGGAAAACAACAAAAACCGCCCCCCCGTCCCGAAAGAAGCCGTTATAACATCGGTTCCGCACACCCGCAAGAGAGAATCCTTTCCATAACACACTTGGGCATCTTTTCCAAAACAGACTTTCCCGCCAAATACATATAGGAGCGTCGTATTTTCCGGCGGAACCTGATATTCCCATATTCCTCCCGGAGCCAGCGTAACATCTAAAATAGTGGTTCCCAAGGGATGTTGGGCTATTTTCCCCTGCCGATGTCCAAACTCGCCGCACAATATCCGCACTTCGGCGCCGGAAGTCCGCACCAAAGGCACTTGTTCGCTTTCAAATTCCCACCGTTTTCCGCCACCGTCGGTTCCGGGAACAACATGCATCCACAATTCCATATTCAGCACATAAACGCTTTGGGTGGGGTCAGCCTGTTTTAGCCCGCCCAATACCGTAACCCAGCGGGAGGAAGCCGCCTGCGCCATTTGCTCATCTTCCAAATCCGGCGGATCCACCAACCCCGTTACCAAATAATTTAAAGTTTCACGCTGAGGCTGTACCGGCGGAGGGATAATATCCGCCCGGTCGAACTCCGGACTGCAATAACAAACCGCCAACCAGTAAAACGGATCAAACAAAGCTTGGTTATGGCGGTTGATTAAACGCCGCATCAACATACACGGCCCGGCAGAAGAAAGTTCCCACCAAACGGAACGATTTTCATGGTGTTGTTCCATACACATCCCCCTTCAGAAAGAATAAACCTTAAAAGATTTCTTACTGGTATTTTACACTAACTGACGGTTTTCGGCATCGTTAGAAATGGATTAGTATGCCGCATAGAAAAATGTGGGGCGTAGCCAACAGAAAGATTTTATTAAAAAGAATCATTCCCCGGTTCTTTGCCTAATTTCACGCGAAGTTGCTGGATACGTTTTTGGATATAATTGGCCGCTTCCACGGATAAAGGCGATCTTTTTCCCTGCAGGATATGCAAAGAGAGCGCCCGCTCAAACCACAAAAGCGCTTTTTCTTCATTTTGGGGCGCGCCCTGTCCTTGCGCATACATTTCAGCAGCCTGGAGCATTACGCCGCAGTCATCTCCTTTGTTGGCCACTATAATCGTCCACTTAAAAGCCAACGGATAATACTCCTCTTTTTCTTCTTGGTACAGCATTAATAATTTATAACGGGCTTCTTCATCTCCGTTTTCCGCCAGGTTATCCCATTTTTTATACAATTCCCGCCGGCGGGCGGCAAAATCAAAAAAATGTTTGATTCGTTTACAAAACTCGCTCCAGTCAAACGCCATACCTTTGCTCCTCTTTTTAGATATTGTACACTATATAAATATATTTTGTCAGGGAGACCTCGCTTATGATTACCATTGCTTCTACACCCGTCAAAACCTACCTGTCCAAATCCAAAATTCCGGGATTTGATTACGTCATAAACCCCTATGTGGGTTGCCCGCACAAATGCGTGTATTGTTATGCCGAATATATGCGTAAATTTTCCGGCCATACGGAAGAATGGGGCGATTTTTTGGATATCAAAGAATGCGCCGTTCCGCTGCGTCCCGCCCAATTGTTTCGCACCCGCGTGATGTTAAGTTCGGTAACTGATCCTTATAATCCGTACGAACAACAATATGGGCTGACTCGCCGGCTGCTGCAGCAATTAATTGTCTGTCAGGCACACGTTTATATTCTTACGAAATCGACGCTGGTCTTGAGAGATTTAGATTTATTCAAACAATTTGCTGAATGCGAAGTGGCTTTTTCTTTTTCTTCGGCAGACGATTCGTTTCGGCAATTGGCAGAGCCGGGCGCCAGTTCCGTATCGGAAAAAACAGACGCCTTAAAAACGTTGCATGAGGCCGGCATTCGAACCGCCGTCATGGGAGCGCCTTTATTTCCGGGAATAAGCCGTTGGAAAGACATTATTACACTAACCCGCCCCTATGTAAACCGTTATGGTTTTGACAGTTTGAATATGCGTCCGGCGTATCAAAAGAAAGTAATTGGTTTTATTACCCGGCACTATCCGCAGCTGCTGCCGCTTTACAGTGATATTTTTTTACAGGAAGAACCTACCGACTATTGGAAAAAACTAGGTGAAGAAATTCAAAGCTACTGCCAACAGGAAAACATACGCGCCGAAATTTATTTTGGTTCCTCGCGTTCCTATTCCGGCAACTAACAAAAACCCCCGGTCTATTGACCGGGGGTTATACAAACCGTTTAGGCATTTTCGTTAGGCGGATCGTCAAAACCCATTTGCCACGTAAATCCGAACCCCGCCAGCACAGCGGCGACAAAACCAATAGCATAAAATATCACGCTGTGCAAATTAGACAACGCCAAAAACAACACCACTCCCGAAACGCCGAACGGAATAGCCGACGTAACGTGAAAAACCGCAATCACCGCTCCGCCCACCGCAGCGCCCAAACACGCGCCGATAAAGGGTTTAAACAAAGGCAGTGTAACGCCGTAAATCAACGGTTCACCGATTCCCAAAATTCCCACCGGCAGAGCATTTTTGACAATAGTTTTAAGTTTAGTGTTTTTTGTTTTCCATAAAACCGCCAGACTGGCGCCCACCTGTCCGGCTCCGGCCATGCACAAAATGGGAAAAAGCGGATTAGCCCCCAACGTATCAACCAGCTGTTGATGAATGGGCACCAAGCTTTGATGGATTCCCAACATGACTAAAGGCAAGAAAGTGCCCCCCAACACCGCCCCGGCCAACAGTCCGCCGTGGTTGAGAGCATTTTGAGTTTGCACGGCCAACTGGTCGGAAAGCCAGCCCGCCAGCGGTTGAATCGCCGCCAAGGAAACCACTCCCACGATAAGAATGGTCAACATAGGGGTAAGAAACATTTCCATACTTCCTTTCAAACGGGCGCGAAGTCTTTTTTCCAGCCAGCTGCCCGCCCAGCACACTAACAAAACCGCTATTACCCCTCCCTTTCCAGGAACCAGCGGCATTCCAAATAATGTTATATTGGCTAATGCCGGCATATTCAAAATTCCGGCAAATGCCACCCCCAGCGCAGGCGTACCGCCAAATTCTTTATTGGCATTATATCCGACAATGGCATTTAAATAAAAGAAAACCCCGTTTCCAAAAACGCCTAATAAAGCCGTCGTGTTCGGATCGGCCGCCAGAAGCGTTTTAGACAGAATGTTATTGATTCCCAGTAACAATCCGCAGCCGATATAGGCAGGGATAAGCGGCATAAAAATATTACCGATAATGGCGCATACGCGGCTCAAGCGACTGGAATATTTTCTGCGTATGGCAGCTTTATTTTCTTGCACCTTTCCCATTTCTCGCTGAGAGGCCGCTACTGCAGGCATAACTGCAGAGAATCCAAGCACTTCCAAAGGAGCAAAAGAATGGCGTTCATTAAAATATGCCACCAACTTTCCAGCCGTGGAAGGGCCTACAATCAGCTGATGCTGTCCCCCGGAATAAAAATATCCCGCCACGTCTTTTACCTTGCGCAGCGAATCTGCAGAAACCAAGGTTTCCTCTCTTACCGTAAAGCGCAATCGCGTCATACAACACCCCAGCGAAACGATATTATCCGCCCCGCCGCACGCCGCCAAAATTCCCTCGTACATTGATTTTAAATCAGCTGGCATTACTCCTCCGTCTCCACAAAAATCCACCGTTTTTGCGCTTTATCAAAGCGTTCCAACCGGCCGGAATGAATATGAAAAATCATTCCTTCTAAATTTAATTTTTCCGCTTTTTGGATAAAATCTATTTTCCGCAAGCGGTCTAATTGGTCCAGCACATTATTTTTAATGGCCTGTTCGTAACTATCCCCTCGGTACTGTGCCCCAGCGCTTCCCAGCCAGGCAGCAATCTGCGCTGGGAGTTTGTCCAATTCTTTTAACTTAGCCACGGCATTACAGTTGCTGTGCCCCAGCACCACAATATTTTGCACCTGCAGGCTGTCCACAGCAAAACGAAGCGAAGCCATCATAGAAGCGTCGTTCGTGTCCACCTGGTTAAGCATATTGCGGTGCACGCAGATATGCCCGTCGTTCGTGGCGAAAATCGCCTCCGGGCAGACGCGGCTGTCAAAACAACTGATGAACATCGAATGCGGGTTTTGCGTATGGGCGATTTGCTCCGCGTGCAAGGCGCAGAAACCTTGGCGCGGCGGATTACCCTTGAAAAAATGGCGGTAGCCTTCCAGCAGCTGGCGCAAGCCGTCATTGGGATAGGTGGTTTCGGTCATATTTCTATTGTAGCAGTTTGCAACCGGTTATATAACCCCACCTCACAAAATAGTTAATTTCAATTTTTTAAAAGGGGACGTTCCATAACAAGAAAAGCAAACCGAATAATCCGACGAAAAAACTTTTATAGTTTTTCCGATGTATAAATGCTGTACATTTTTGAGTATTTCTATAACATTAAAACAACAGCAACCCAACACTTCCCTATAATCGATTTTCCGCAGTTATTTAGCCACAGTCTCCAGGAAACGATGCCCGCCAACTAAATTCTATGATTATATCCTCGTTTTCTAAGCGAACGGCTACAATGGCTGTTGAAACCCATCAAGACTCTTGAAAAAATAAAAACCCCGCTTCTGCAAGCGGGGTTTTTATTTTTTCTAATACGCACTATTTAGAGAGGTGTTTAGAAATATATTTGCTCATATCAAACATGCTGATCTGTTTTTTGCCTTCAAAAATAGCGGCCAATTTTTCATCAGCGTTGATCATGCGTTTGTTGGTAGAATCCTGCAAGCCGTTTTTCTTGATATAATCCCACATCTTTTTGACGACTTCCGTGCGCGGCAAGGCGGCAGAACCGACAACGGCCGCGAGTTGAGCGCTGGGGGTTAAAGGGGCCATAAATTTTGCATTTGCTTTTGCCATATTGCTAATTCTCCTGTTACTTGTACGAAAATATCATTTCTTTTATTCTATTATATTTGGAGCCCTTTTGTGTAAGAATCCCTGCAAAAGGGCTCCGTTTAAATTTTGTCCGGCAGGCGCCTATTTCACTTTCGGCGCGGCGGCCAGCACTTCCTTGGAACAACCGTCTTCATACTTTTTAAAGTTTTCAATAAACGACTTGGCCAAGGACTCATATTTTACCATATATTCTTCCTTATTGGCCCAAGAGTTCATCGGATTTAAAATTTCAGACGGCACTCCCTCGCAGGACTGCGGAATCTGGAAGCCGAATACCGGGTCGGTAATAAAGTCCACTTTCGCCAGTTTTCCGTCCAGTGCGGCGTTTAAGAGCGCGCGGGTGTATTTAATGCTGATGCGGTGCCCCACGCCGTACGGACCGCCAATCCAGCCGGTGTTTACCAGCCAGCAGTCCACATTGTGCTCTTTGATTTTCTTTTTCAAGAGTTCGGCATACACGGAGGGGTGCAGCGCCATAAACGGCCCGCCGAAGCAGGTAGAGAAGGTGCTGGTGGGCTCTTTGACGCCTTTTTCCGTACCGGCCACTTTGGCGGTATAACCGCTGATGAAGTGGTACAAGGCCTGGTCGGGCGTCAGTTTGGAAATGGGCGGCATCACGCCGAAAGCATCACAGGTAAGGAAGATGATGTTTTTCGGGTGCGTGGCGCGTTTGGATTCCACCGCGTTTTCAATGAAGTTCAGCGGATAGCAGGCGCGGGTATTTTCCGTTAAGGAATCATCGTCCAAATCGAGTTTGCCGGTTTCGGGGTCAAACACCACGTTTTCCAATACCGTACCAAAGCGGTGGGTGGTGGAATAAATTTGAGGTTCGGCTTCTTGGCTCAGTTTAATGACTTTCGCATAGCAGCCGCCTTCGAAATTGAACACGCCGTCTTCGTCCCATCCGTGTTCATCGTCGCCGATAAGCCCGCGGGTAATATCGGCCGACAGGGTGGTTTTACCCGTGCCGGACAAACCGAAGAAGATGGCGCTATCCTGCTTATCGCCCACGTTGGCGGAGCAGTGCATCGTCATAATGCCTTTCTGCGGCAGGAGGAAGTTCATTACCGTAAAAAGCGCTTTTTTGTTTTCGCCGCCGTATTCGGAGCCGATCACGAGAATCATCTTTTTTTCGAAGTTGATTAAAATGGCGGTTTCGGTCAAAGTACCGTCGGTGGCAGGATCCACTTTCATTTTGGGCAGGCAGATAAGGGTAAATTCCGGCACAAACGATTTAAGTTCTTCCTGTTTGGGTTCAATGAACATATTTTTGACAAACAGGTTCGTCCAAGCGCATTCGGTAATGGCGCGCACTTTTAAGCGGGAAGCTTCGCTGGATCCCACATAAGCGTCGCGCACGAACAAATCTTTGTCTTTTACATATTCTTTTACTTTGGCGAAGATTTTGTCAAAATATTCGGGCTTGATGCCTTTATTGCTTTTGTTATAAAACAGTTTGCCTTCAATATCTTTCGTTTCCACGAAAAAGCGGTCATTGGGGCTGCGGCCGGTATGTTTGCCGGTGCTTACGCACAGCGGGCCGCCGTAAACGATATTGGATTCTCCGCGGGAAAGCGATTCCTGGTATAAAGCCGGTGTGGAATAATTCCAATAGACTGTTTTTTCAGTCTGGATACCCGCCTTTTCCAGTCCGTAATCCGGTTTAAAAAAATCCGGTTTTGCATTAAGTGTTTTCATGTTAATCCCTCGTAAGTAATTTATCCCCGATTTTTATTTCTTTCGGAGCGTTTTTATCAAGCGCCCAGCGAATACGGCGCATACCCTCTATAATAGAGGCCTGATCCGCACAATAGCTGATACGCAAGTACCCTTCCGCCCCGAAGGACACACCGGGCACTACGGCCACCAACGCTTTTTCCAACAGGTATTGAGCCAAGGCATTGGAATCGGCATTATAATGGCTAAAATCGATAAACGAATAGAAAGTCCCTGCAGGCTTTTCCACCCGGATATAGGGGATTTTGGCCGCTTCCTGCAGCAGCACATCACGGTTTTCCTGCAAGATGCGGCATAAATCCGCCACGCAGCGCTGATCGCCTTTTAGGGCAGCCGCGGCCGCCACTTCAGACAGATCACAGTTGCAAGAAGTGCTTTGTGCCTGCATACGCCCCATCGCCCCAATCAGTTCTTTATGGGCGCATACCGCCCAACCGATGCGAAGCCCCGTTAAACCGTACAACTTTGATACGCCGTTGATGATAACCAAATTTTTGGCTTCTTTGGCATAGGCACACGGGTTGGGCGTTTTTTTGCCGTCAAAAACGAGTTGATGATAAATATCGTCCATAACGAGGAAGATATTTTTCTGCTCGGCAAATTCCACTATCGTTTTAATAAATTCTTCGCTGTAGATCTGGCCGGAAGGATTGCAAGGGCTGTTGATCAGAATTACCTTCGTTTTAGGCGTTACGGCTTTTAAAATATCTGCAACGTTTACTTCCAACCCTTTGCCGCCACCGCGCACGATAACGGGCGTTCCCCCCGCCATATGTATCATTTCCGGATAACTTACCCAATACGGAGCAGGAAAAATGACCTCATCACCGGGATCTACGGCGGCCAGCAGGAAGTTAAATAAAGCTTGCTTGGCCCCGGCGGAAATAATAACGTTGGCCGGTTCATATTGGCGGGCATAGTATTTCCGGGTATAATCCAACACAGCGGCTTTCAATTCGGGAGTACCGGAAGAAGGGGTATATTTGATTTTGCGGCTTTGAGCTTTTTGAATAATAGCTTCCACCGCGGCCTGCGGCGCAGGATAAGTAGGCTCTCCGCCGCCTAAATGAACAACGGGTTCCCCTGCGGCTTTGAGCGCACGCGCCTTGGCATTAATTTTTAAAGTCGGCGAATCGCCGATACTACAGGCTAGCTTGCTTAATGAGATGGACATATTTTTTCCCTCTACGCACATTTTAACATTTAATTGAGGAAAAAGAACATAAAAAATCCCCGCATACGGGCAGATGCGGGGATTTTGATACGCGAATTTTACTGTTCCGATCCCAAAGACGATGAATTATCCGCAGTGTCCGAAACAATTCTGTCGGCCACTTGTTCAGTAAATGTCAGGCGGTCGCGGTGAATCAGTCCGGCCAACGCGGGCACTTCCTTGCGAATGTAGTATTGAACTTTGAAATACGGTTTCCAACCTTTAAAACGCAGGCGGTAAATTTTCTTGATTGGATAAAAATCCGGCGTAAACAACGTCAAATAACCGGCCAATCCGCCGCCGTCTAAATACTCGGGTTTATCTTGTTCATATCCCTTCAGCCGCGCCCGCGGATAAAGCGTTGCTTTTAAATGAGGCACCTTCGGCAAGGCGGCTTCCGCCTGACGCACCCCCAACAAATCGCGTGTGGGATCCAGTCCGTCTCCCACCATCGTACCGGCGCGCACTTGATCGAGATTGGGTTCTTTTAAATCTTTTAAATATGGCACCGATTTCAATTTCAGCACCCGTGGTTTTAAGGACGGGAAGTCAAAAGTAACCACCGGCACATTAAAGAAACGAACCAAATCGAAACGGTTAACAGTAGAAGTTCCATCGTAGCCTTCCCGCACCCGTCCCATATAGCCACCATCGGAAAAAGACATTTGACATACGCCGCCCACCTTATCAAAGTTATTAATTTTCACTGTCATCGAAGAAGGAGTGGCGTCCTCCAACAGGGCGGGCGAAATTCCTTTGGTATATTCTTGTTCACTGGTACGAACGGCCGCCCCAAAGGATTTTTTATACTGGGAGGCCATCACTTCCCCAAATTGTTCCAGCGTTAAATAATCTGATTCTTTCCCCAAAAACAACCAGTTTTGAACATGATCCACCCACGAAGAACGCGGGCGCGTATTTTGATTGATAAACTCAACGGCCGCCAAATTGCGGCGCTCATTTTCTAAAGCAACCCATTTGTCGCTATTTAAGAAGAACTCCGGCATACGTCCTTCTTTAAAGAAAGCGGTCGTACGCGTTTGAGTAAAATATTCTTTCAAACTGATTGTTTTTCCATCAGAAAGGGCAACCGGTCTTCTCCACAAGTCATTAATTAAAGCCCTGTCCGCCCGCAGACCGCGTTTACGGATTTCGCCCACCAGTTCTTTCCAGTTATGCCGCAATCCCGCAGTCATTTGCGGATCGTTGGTGTAACGGAAACCTTGCTTAAAGCTGTAATCCGCCATAGAAGCAGCCAGGTCTTTCAATTCCACATTATGCGTGTAAATAGAACCGTCTTCTTCGGCCAGTTCAATAAAACGTTTTACATTAGCGTTAAATTTATTTTTATAATATCCGGCAGGCAGACGTTTAGTGCCCGAAATCAAACGGTCGTCATACATAAAATCAGGCAGGCGGCCGGTTTGGCGAATGGGATTTAAAATAACTTTTTCCGCTTCTTCCAACGACATATAATACAGATATTCCATCACGTTATTGGCCTTTGCCGCCGACATTCCTTCAATGGCCTCCACCTGATCCCGCGGGTGGAAATAACCGTTTTTAAAATACTCCAACCAATCGCGAATAATTCCCTCTTCATCTTCCAATCCGGAAGGATACTGCCGGCTCATCAACCCGGTACGCGGCGCATGGGTAAGCACCGGTACGACCGGGTTATAAGAACCGTCGGCAGCGGAAACAAAGTCCGAATCTGTTTTTTTAGAAGAAGAAAACCATTTTTTTACACGGCCGATCCAATCCAAAACAGGCAGTCCGGAATATACAACGCCGGAAGAAGGAATTGCCGAACGCGTGAAGAATCCGTAAGTTGCCTTATTGGATACCGCCTGCTGGCCGGGGGTGGTCAGTTCGGCAGAAATATCCGCCACTTGCAGCGATTCTTTTACAGGCGGAATAAAGACAGGAATGGGATTTACCGGCGCCGCCGGCTGCGCAGCGGTTTCTTGGACTGGGGCAGACGCAGTGAAATGAACAGATCTCCGCAACCAATCCTGCGTAGCCTGGGCGGAAAAATCCAACTGATGGACATTAAGACGGCAGGAAAGGGATAAAGCTTTCTCTAAGGGAGTCCAATCTGTTTTACCGGATACAGCGACGGCTTGCGGCAGCTGTACCGGTATTTCTTTTTGAAGAATAAAATCCGCCAGTCCGGCAGAGGCCTCCGTCCAACCGGCTTGCTGGAATAATAACTCCAGCCAATCATAGGCCTGCAGCTGCAACAAGGCACGCGCCGCCGCCGTAAAAATAACGGGTTCCAATACGGTTTTCGAAGCGGATCGATAGGTAGTAAGGATTAAAGGCGCATCTTGCGTGTTGCCATAAAAGCCAATACCGGCCAAATCCGCCAACACCTGACCGGCTTGCAACAGCTGTTTTGGATCGGCCTGAGAAAAAGCCGCCGGAGAAGGGATATCCGTCAGGTCAGTCAAAAAGTCTTGTTTTTGTCCCAGATCCAATCGATAAGTCTTAATGGCCTGCGCGGCTTGTTCGGGCGAAACCGGAACCTTTCGTTCCAGCGTGAGCGTTAAAAATTCATTTTGCAGCAAGGCAGTTCTGGCTGGTTTGTCCGTAACCGCAAAAATGGTGCGCAGCAGTTCTTTATTCTGATCGCCGCGCTCCACCGCCCGCCGAATCCATTCAGCCGGTGATTTTAGTCCGCTTTGCCGAATGCTTTGTTCCAATATGTTTTTCTGCAAGGCGACCCTATCCACCGAGACGGCCGCTGCAGGAAGTTGGCCGGCCGCCGCCGAAACAGACGGGACACGCATTCCCGCCGCGGCGCGTAATCCACCGGCCGCCAAGCCTGTCGATACATTCTTAGTTCCCCGCTCCATTATTTTTACCGCTTTGGCTGCTTGTTTTACGGGCAATTGTGCCAGCACGGGAGTACAAACTAAAAATCCGGCGAATACAGCTAAAAATCTTTTCATAAAATCGTCCTGTTTATCTTGTTTATAAGATCCCTTATCTTAATTATGTGATATCCCGGCCATATAAACAAGGGCCATTTGCCCCAGAAAAAAAGGGCCAATGGTCCTAGGAAAAATATGGGTCTTTTACAGAGAAACCAATTTGTCTGTCAGCGGTTCAACGGCCTCCTCCCGCACAAATTCGATACGCCCTTCATCAGCCGCCTGCGCCACAGCCGGATTTAACGGCACCCGCATTACGGGAGAGATGTTAAACTCTTTGCCCATTTCTTCGGCGCGGCTTTTGCCGAAAAGTGAAATTTCTTTCCCGCAGTCGGGGCATTTTAAATAACTCATATTTTCCACCAATCCCAACACGGGCACATTCATCATCTGCGCCATTTTGACGGCCTTTCCCACAATCATCTGTACCAGTTCCTGCGGAGAAGATACAATTACAATTCCGTCCACGGGCAGCGATTGAAATACCGTCAAGGTTACATCTCCCGTGCCGGGCGGCATATCAATAAACAGATAATCCACGTCTTCCCAAATAACGTCCGTCCAGAACTGGCGTACCGTTCCCGTAATCAGCGCTCCGCGCCAGATAACGGGATCGGTTTCTTTTTCCAACAGTAGATTCAAAGACATTACCTGTATGCCTTCTTGGCTTTTAACGGGATAAATCCCGTCTTGGTCGCCGGTAGCTCGTTCGTGGATGCCGAACATTTTGGGAATAGAAGGGCCGGTGATATCGGCGTCTAAGATCCCGCAGGAATACCCGCGCCGCGTCATTTCCACCGCCAACAAGCTGGTAACGAAGGATTTTCCCACCCCGCCTTTTCCGCTCACCACGCCGATTACGTGTTTAATGCGGCTGCGCAAGTGCGGTTTGTCTTTAGGCATTTCGCCCGGTTTGCGGCTGGAGCAGTTGGCGCTGCAGGAGCCGCAATCGTGATTACAATTTTCGCTCATAATAAAACCTCTATTTGATTTCGTTAAAACTTTCGTCCGTCAATGCTTCTATCAAAAATTATCGTCGGGCAAACGGCACATTCTGGCCTAGACGCCGCCTTATATTGGGTGCCGGTTCCTTTCTAAAAATAAAACCGGTGCGGCAATTTAAAATACCGTCCGTGGCAAGCATTTTTTACGGGGCATTTTGTTTTGCCCGTCTGCACTACCGCAAGCGCGCCCCCCAGCGGCACCGTTCCGCGTTCAAATCGCCGCCATATTTCCCCAACATTTATCACGGGTGTATTTATCTCCGCAGCGGCCGCAAAGGGGTACCGTCCAGGCGGGTAAAGAGGCGTGAAAGAAAGACAAAAAATCTTTTTGAAAGAAGACGTTACAAGTATGTTTTTGATGCATATTTTTATTATACTAAATGCTATTTCTCCGGTTGAAAAGCTATAATATAAGTATGATTTATCTGCTTGCAGCGGTCATTTTGGCGGGGGTATGGTATGGATTGTCCCGTTTGGGGGCGCATATTATTTTTCGCCCGCAGAAAAAACGCTGGCCGCTTCGGCTGGCTTTTGAAAACGCCGCCTTTGACGCAGCCGACGGCAAAAAAATTACCGGCGTGTATCTGCCCGCCCGAGAAGGACGGCCGACCCTGCTTTTTTTTCACGGGAGGGGCGGGAATGTTTCTCATTTTGAAAAATTTGCCCAAGCTTACGCTCCCCTAGGATACGGAATTTTTATGTTTGACTACCGCGGTTTTGGGCTTTCCAAAGGGCGCCCCTCCCAAAAAACTTTTTTTGAAGATTCTTTAAGCGCCGTTCGTTATCTGATGAATGTGAAAAAAATCCGGCCGCAAGAACTGGTGCTCTACGGTCATTCTTTGGGCAATGCACCGGCATTATTTAGTGCGGCCGCCTTGGAAAAATTCCCTTTTAAAGCGCTTATTTTGCAGAGTCCTTTTTTAAGCACCCCGGATATGGCCGTATGCCTAAGAACACATGCCTACCGACCCGCTTCCTTTTTTTACCGGCTCACGGCCGCGCTGGTAACGCCTTTTCTGTACTTTAACCGTTTCGACAATACTCATGCAGCCCAACGGATAAAACTGCCGGTTTTGGTATGCATGAGCCGCACCGATACAACCATTCCGTGGCGTATGAGTGCCCGATTGGCCGATTATATTCCACACGCCCGACGGGCTCTTTGCAAACAGGGCGGGCACGATGATTTCGACTGGGCAGCGCCTGCCGTACACAAATTTATTAAAAAGCTTTCTTAAAATCTGTTTTTTTGTTACTATAAAAGAGGAGATTTCTCTTTATATGCGCAGATACATTCCTTTTTTATTGCTGTTGATTTTATTGTGGGCATGGGCGATATTTTTGGACAGAGCCACCGATCATTTTGTTTTCGAACCCTCCAAACAAGTTTATTCTTTGCAAGAGCCTTTTGAAGAAATAGTATTTACCAACCGAACCGGGCAGGAAATTCACGCCATCTATCAACCGGCGGAAGAAGGAAAACCGACCATCTTATTTTTTCACGGCAGCAAATATAACATATACAGTTTTCAAGATTTTATTCTGCCCTATGCCAAAAAAGGATATGGCATTTACCTGTTTGACTACCGCGGATATGGAAAAAGCGAAGGCCGTCCTTCCGAAAAAAATATGTATGAAGACGCCAGCGCCGCGTTGTTTAACTTAATACTCAAACAACATGTTTTGCCCCAAGATATTATTTTATGGGGTTTTGCGTTGGGAACATCTCCTGCTTTATACATAGCCTCCAAATATAACAAACTGCCTTTTAGGGGAGTCATTTTACAAAGTCCGTTTACCAATATGGCGGATATGGGATTTTATATGTTAGCCCAAAGATATGACGGCACCCCGGCCGCGACGGTTTTGCCTATTTTTCTGCGACCGATTCTGTGGAACAAAGACTTCGACAACACCCGCATGATCGGCCATGTTCGTGCGCCGATCCTCATTGGTTTTTCCCGGTTGGACCGTACCATTCCTTGGACAATGAGCCGGGCGCTGGCAGCCAAATCTCCGCGCGGAACGAGGCAATTTTTCTCTCCGACCGGAGTCCATCACAGTTCCGAATGGATGGAAGCGGAAGTCTTGGATTTCTTCAAGCAAATAGATTCCGCTTCTTCCGCTGATTCCGTTAAATAGTTTTTCACACTGCCTGTTTTGTGTTCTCGCCTGTATAGGCAAGGCACGGAGAAGTTTTGTATAATAGATACGGTATCTGATGCCCGCCACTCGGCGAAGGTATAAGTGGAGAGGTGTGTGAGTGGTTGAAACAGCAGGTCTCGAAAACCTGTAAACCGCAAGGTTTCGAGGGTTCAAATCCCTCCCTCTCCGTAGAATTTAAAGACCCCGCGTTATGCGGGGTTTTAAATTGTAGGGAGTTGGAGCGGCATAAACTGCTTTATGCCGCGTAGGGATTTGAAAGCCGGAGCGATGTTTTGGTTTGCGTCTGCCAAGTCGCAAGGCCAAAACCGCGAGGCCGGACTGCAGGAATTTTCCGTCAAACTTTTTGGATATCATTTTGATATTATTGTTATAATACTTGTCACAAAATTCTGCAAATTAGGAGAAATAAAATGAGCAAAGTGGTTCATCGCCCCGTATTATAGGCGGGAATTTGTGTTTCCGCAATTTTAGTTTTAGTCATCGGTGGTTTAACTTATTACACTATCCGCTGCGTCAACCGTTTTGTGGTTTTAGATGAAAATGTTATAGCAGCGTGGTCTCAAGTTGAAAATCAATACCAACGCCGGGCAGATTTAATCCCCAATCTGGTAAGTACTGTTAAGGGATATGCTGCCCATGAACAGGATACTTTGGAAGCCGTCATCAAAGCCCGCCAACAAACTGCGCAATATAATTTGTCAGCCCAAGATCTAACCAATCCGCAGGCCATGCAGCAGTTTGAGCAAGCTCAGCAATCCCTCACAGGGGCGCTGAGCCGAATGCTCTTAGTAGTGGAACGCTATCCCGAACTGAAAGCGAATCAAAACTTTTTGGCTTTACAAAGTCAATTGGAAGGAACGGAAAATCGTATTGCCGTCGCCAGAAAAGATTACATTGAGGCGGTGTTCTCCTTAAATTCCGGACTGCGCCAATTCCCGGCGGGCTGGTTAGCACGCACCTTTGGTCATATTCAAACGAAAGCATCTTTCTCGGCTAATCCGCAGGCGGATCAAGTACCGGAGGTAGCTTTCTAAAACAAACAGGGATATTATGTTTCGATTGCTGCTTTGTACTTTGTGCTTTATTCTGCCCATAACGGGGTTTGCCGGGGAATTAACATTCCCGCGGCATACCTCGCCGGTAACAGACGAAACCCGCTTGTTAGATGTACAAACGAAAAGGGAATTATCCCAAGTATTGGCTTCTATCGAAAACTTTCAGGTAGAAATTGCCGTTCTTTCCTCCACCCGGCAAACGGATATTGCCAAATATGGATATCAATTGGGGCGCCATTGGGGAATTGGAGAAAAAGGAATAGACAACGGAATCCTTCTCATGATCGTTCCGTTCCAACATGAAGTACGCTTGGAAACCGGTTACGGAGCCGAGGGCGTTCTGACAGACGCACAAGCCCGATTGCTACTCGAAAACCAAGCCGTTCCTTATTTTCGCAAAGGCGAAATAAAAGAAGGGATTTTAAACACCGTCAAACATCTGGCCGCCCTGTTGGAAGATAGATCCGTATCCGGGCGGATTGACTCACAAACGCCGTCCGCACTCTCCCTACTGAAGCAAGAGCCGCCCGAAAAGAATTTCCTGACGGTGGGAGGCCTTCTTCTCGCTTTGGCGGTCGCTATTTTAATTTGTTGGCTTTTTTGGGAAAAAACCAGAAACCTCCCGGCCAGAAAAGAAGATATTATATTGCCTTCCCGTGATTCTCGTATGCCCCGCTCAAACCAGACTTCCTTGCCCTCCAACCCCAAAGGCAGCGGGAGTTTTGGCGGCGGCGGAGCGGGTACAAAATGGTAACCCGATAAATTCTTTTTGTAAACTTCTATTGCCAGCTAATCCCCCTTTTCTGCAAGGGGGATTTTATGAAACGGTTTTATTTTTTTCGTTTGTTTTTCGCTTGGGATTTTGAGGAAACCACCCTTTTTTCACGCGTTCCTCTTGTTCAAACAACTCCAGAATGCTCCACCAACAGGTAAAACCCGTTACCGCAAGGGCGCAGGCGAGTATTTGCCCCGGCATAAAGAACGCCCAAAGCAAAAAACAAAAACCAGCGGCTAAAAATACCGGCCAAATTTTTTTGGAAAAATAATACTCGGCCTTTATAACAATCGGATGAAACAACCCGATAATCAAAAAAGCCGACGCCCCCACCACAATACTTTGCCAATTCATATTCGCTCCTTTGTGCAAACCAAATTTGTTAATATTATTATATATGAATAAACTCAAAACCATTTTCTTTGGAACCCCCGCTCTTTCCGTTCCGTATTTAGAATTATTACATCAAATGACCGATGTCCGGCTGGTGGTAACGCAATCCGACAAGCCGCGCGGACGCGGTATGGAAATTTCCCCCTGCCCGGTCAAACGACGCGCGCTGGAACTGGGATTGCCCGTTTTATCCCCCGAAAAACTCAAAGACGATTTTGACAAAATAGCCGCCGTTCCTTTTGAGCTGGGCGTAGCGGTAGCATACGGCAAAATTTTTCGGCCGGATTTTTTAGCCTTACCCAAATTGGGAATTTTGAACGTGCATTTTTCGCTTTTGCCGCAGTTGCGCGGGGCGGCGCCCGTTCAACAAGCCCTTATACAAGGTTACACGCAAACGGGCATCTCCGTATTTTGGATCCGACCGGGTATGGACGATGGTCCTCTTTTTTTGCAAAAGCGAACTTCTATCCTGCCGCAGGATAACGCGCAAACTTTATTTGAAAAATTAATCCCGCTCGGTCTGTCCGGCCTTCAAGAAACTTTGGAGCAAATTGCCCAAGGCAACCTGGTTCAGCTTCCGCAGCAAGGAACACCTACACTGGCGCCCATACTGCAAAAAGAAGACGCCCTTCTGCGCCCGGCGGAGCTAGCCGCCGACGCCCTAAACAACCGGGTACGCGGCCTGGCCTGCGGCCCAAAACCCAAAGTCCCTTTTACCCACGGCGGCAAAACGGAATGGCTGCAGTTGGTAAAAACAGAATTGTCGGCAGAACCCGTTTCTCACAACGCCAATCCCGGCACGGTGCTGCGCATTGAAAGGGAACGCGGAATTTTAGTAAAATGTAAAGAAGGAAATATCTGGTTTACAGAAGTACACCCCGCCGGCAAAAAACCCATGTCCGCCGAAGCGTTCGCACACGGGCGCGGGTTAAAACCGGGCGACGGAGCTTTTATAGAATAATGTCTGCTAACAACGATCAAAATTTTGAAGATTTCTTAAATAAAACCAAATCCTCCTCCCGCACCAAATGGGCTGTGGCGGGGCTTGTTGTGTTCTTTTTTGCAGCACTTATCTTCGTTTCCATAGATTGGGTCTTTGGAGCTTTGGTGCATACCCGCAAAGAAGTTACCGTACCGGATATTACCAAAAAACCCATTACCCAAGCTCTCAATATGCTGGCAGCCAATAATTTAGCCCTCAAACAAGCCGGCGTGGAATTTGCCCAAGATGTCCCTCCCGGTTCCGTACTGCGTCAAATTCCGTCAGCCGGATCTACGGTTCGGGAAGGGCGCGTAATTCGGGTATGGATCAGCCAAGGCGACGAGATGGTGTTCGTTCCCAACACCATTGGTTCTGATTTAAGAAGCGCTCAGTTGGCTGTACGCCAAGCGGGGCTGTTGGTGGACAAAGTGGACAACGCCTACTCGCTGACTTATGAAAAAGGACTTATTGTAGCCCAAAACCCGAAAGCGGACAGCATGGTGCAAAAAGGCGAAAAAGTTTCGCTGGTGCTTTCTAATGGCGCACCGCCGGCCAGCGTAGTATTGGTACCCAATTTTAAGAGCAAGAAACTGGCGGAAGCCACCTTGTGGGCCAGCGCGCAGAATATCAATTTGATTATTAAAGAAGACTCGGGCTCCATCTTCCCCAACGGAACTATCGCGGAACAACGCCCCGCGGCCGACAGTCAAATTGCTCCGGGCGCCAATTTGGAAATTATCGTCAGCCGCCGCGAAGCGGGCGATGACGAAAAGAGCTATCACCTGCATTATGAAATGCCCCAAGGCAAAAACGCGAGCCGCGTACGCGTCGTAGTGGAAGACGCTACGGGCGAAACCGAAATTTTGAACGAAACCAAACAGCCCGGTTCCAAAATCGATCTGGAAATTCCTTATACCGACCGTGCGGCCGTACGCATCTTTGTGGACGGTATTTTAGTGCGGGAAAGAGAAATAGAATGATAAACTCTTCCAAAATGCCTGCCGCAAATGGTAAAATATCTGTTGCGCCTTCTATTTTATCGGCCGACCTGTGGAATTTAGGCGAAGCCGTAAAACAGGTTGAAACAGGCGGCGCGGATTGGCTGCATATTGATATCATGGACGGGCATTTTGTACCAAATTTAAGTTTTGGTTCCTCCGTGGTCAGTGCATTGAATAGAAAAACCGATTTGCCCTTAGACGTACATTTGATGGTGGAAGAACCGCTGTTGTTTATTGATTCCTTTGCAAAAGCCGGAGCGGATTTGCTTACGGTGCATATCGAAGCCAAAGACGATATCGCCGAAGCCTTGGAATTAATAAAAAAAGCGGGCGTAAAAACCGGCGTATCCATCAAACCCAATACCGATCCGGGGCTGTTAGAACCTTTGGTGGAGGAATTGGATTTAATTTTAGTAATGAGCGTGTACCCCGGCTTCGGCGGGCAGCATTTTCTGCCGGAAAGCGAAGAACAAATCAAGCGGGTACGAGAAATCATCAAACGTTCCGGTCGGAAGATCTGGCTGGAAGTAGATGGCGGCATTAATCCGCAAACCGCCCCGTTGGCCGTGCAGGCCGGGGCAGACGCGTTAGTGGCCGGCAGTGCAATTTTTAAAGCCGCGGACCCTGTATTGGCCATCAAGCAAATCAGACAGGCGGCCCCGGAAATTTAATTATCAGTCTTTTACCGACGTGTAAAAGCATACAAGGAGAGTCATAATGGCAGTAGTTATCAGATTACAAAGAGTTGGCAAAAAATCCCAGCCCCAATACCGCGTGGTTGCAATCGAAAAATCCGCCGCGGTGGGCAAGGAAGCCAAAGAAGTGTTGGGCCAGTATCACCCCTGCAACCCGAATGTGGCCGAACAAGTCAAATTGAATATGCCCCGTGTGGAATATTGGATGAAGGTCGGCGCGAAACCTTCCGAAACCGTCGCCAGCTTAATTAAAAAAGCCAGCGCCAAATAAGAAAGCGGGGCGCCTATGAAAGAACTGGCCACGCTGCTTTTAAAATCGCTTTCTTCCGCGCCGGAAAATGTAGTAGTGGAAGAAAAGGTTGAGCAGAACAAAGTTTACCTGTCCACCAAGGTGGACGCCGCCGACAAAGGTAAAGTGATTGGGAAAGACGGTTGTATCATTAAAGCGGTTCGTACCGTTTTAAACGCCGCAGCCGCCAAACAGGACAAAAAAGTTACCTTAAAGTTGGAAGATTAATGAAAATAGACGTTATCACCGCTTTTGAAGAAATGATTGAGCAAACACTGTCCCACAGTATTGTGGGGCGTGCGCAAAAAGCGGGGATAATTAAGCTGAGCACGCTTAGCCCTCGGCAGTTTACCGAGGATAAGCATAAAACTATTGACGACCGTCCCTACGGCGGCGGCCCGGGAATGCTGATGAAGGCAGAACCGCTTTATCAAGCCATTTCCAAGCTGCGCAAGAAAGGATCATACGTCATATTAACCAGCCCGCGCGGGCAAGTATTCAGCCAAGAACTGGCTAAAAAACTGGCCAAGAAACGCCACCTGATTTTTGTGTGCGGGCATTATGAAGGGATAGACGCACGGATTTATCCCGAGGTGGATTTGGAAGTATCGTTAGGCGATTTTATTCTTACCGGCGGCGAACTCGCCGCCTGCGTGATGATAGACGCCATTACCCGTCTGCGTCCGGGAACTTTCAAAAAAGAAGGCGTAACGTCTTCGGAATCGTTTGAAGGCAATTTGCTGGAAGCTCCGCAATATACGCGGCCGGAAGTATGGCGCGGGCGGAAAGTGCCGGCGGTGCTTTTAAATGGAAACCATAAAGAAATAGAAGCGTGGAAACGCGAACAAGCTTTAGCACTAACAAAACAGTTAAGACCCGATTTGCTTGAAAACGCCTCTCTAAAGCCAAAAAAGGTCCAAAAGAAAAAGATTCGGAGGAAGTAAGTTTTATGAATATCAACGAAATTAAACACAATCTCAAAACCAATATCCCGGTTTTCAAAGCCGGCGACACCGTCAGAGTCAAAGTAAAAGTCGTAGAAGGCGACAACGAAAGACTCCAAGCTTTTGACGGCGTGGTTATTGCCCGCAAAGGAAGCGGAATCAGCGAAACGTTCACCGTGCGCAAAATCTCTTTCGGCGTTGGCGTGGAACGCATTTTCCCGATTCACTCCCCCCGCGTGGACAGCATTGAAGTATTGAAAGTCGGCAAGGTCAGAAGAGCCAAACTGAACTACTTGACCAAACTTTCCGGTAAAGCGGCTCGCTTGCAGGAACTAAAAAAAGTGGTTCCTTCTACGGGCGAAGCTGAAACGCCGGCCGCCGAAACGGCTCAAGAAGAGGCGAAATAGTTATCCCAACGGAATAACAAACTCCGAACATACCCGCGGGAAAAATCCCGCGGGTTTTTTATAGGACAGGTATTGTACAGCGCCCGGAACCGTCTGTTTATTTGAAAAATTTCCATTATTGCCCGACGAATGACGACTGTGCAGCCGAAGGCCTAGAAAAAGATAGGTCTTTTGGCCCTTTCTTCTGGCAGCAGGTTTAAGTAATATATGAGTATGAAAAAAATTAACTTTGTCAGACTTGCTTCGTTTGTAATAATTTGCGTGCTGACTACCTTCTCTCCCCTGCACGCCCAGAAACTTTCTCGCAAAGCATTGCGGGCATTAAAAGCTCAGGAAACACTGGAATTACAACAATTATCGGATATTGCGGCACAGGCTTATTCCACCAATGCCTCTTTTCGGACGCTGCAAAAGGCAAGCTTGGAACAGATTCGCATCTCCCAGCAGATGTCAAAAAATCATTTAGGCCCCATTTCCAAAAAAGCATGGAAATCTTTTTTCATAGAAAATGCCCCCAAAGATAATGAACAGGCCATTCAGGACGCTGTGCGTTTAATAAATCCGGGCAAATACCACAAAAAGAAACGGCCATCTAATTGGCTTCCTTTTAATCCCTATACCAAAATAGCACAAATTCTTGACGGCTATAAAAGCCCGATAAAGGCCTTTGAGATTGTGACACAACTGGAAGATTTGTATCCGGAGAACTCTTTCTTTTTCTTTTTCGCTTCCGTGTATTATAATCAATACTTGTCTATACTTACGCCCCATTTAAAGGAATTATTCAAAAAAATAGAAAACCTGCAAGACCGCCAATTACAGTTTGCCTTTATTAAAAGAATGCGTTTCTTGCTGGAAAACAGAGATCGGTTCCGCCGCTCCTTTGCGCCCCATGTTCCCAGACCGGGAATGCGTCTCCGCTATATGAAGGATATCGGCAAATTAACGCCCGCCAACTTCAATCCGAATCATCTGATTTTTTCTTTTGAACAAAAAATGAATCCCGAGCAGGATCATATTGCTTTTATCAAGAACATCAACACGCAAAGTGTTTTTCCCGTGGGTAAGCAGCTGTTTCCTGTTTATCAATACAGTGGGTCTTTTGACTATTTGTCTATGTTGTATCGTTATTTACTTAACGGGAAAAATACCAAGCGGAATCTGACGGTATTGTTTGACAAAGACGCCAAAGCCATGGCTATATATAATGCGGACAGGACGCGGTGGCTTCGTATTACCCCGCACGAATATGCCTCTGCAGAGAATTTGCATATTCATTTAAACGAAATCCGCACCGCCGACATTGTTACCAACTTGGGGCAAATAAAACAGGAAACCGTAAATTTTAATTTATCCATTCCGCTTTCCACCCCTTCCTACTTGCCGACGTACAGTCGTAACGAGTTTCTTTACAACGAAATGATACTCAAACCGTTGCAGCATTTGAAAGGGAGTGATCACGTAAAAATTATCGAACAACCCATTTTCTGAGATGGCTCGATATAAAAAATTATTGATATAATGGAAGTATGTCGAACCCTTTACAAGATTTTGACAAACAACAGGCGATCCGCTTGGAATCCAATTTTATTATTGGCATAGATGAAGCTGGTCGCGGTCCATTGGCCGGCCCGGTGGTGGCGTGCGCCTGTTTTATTCCCCCGGCCTTGGTATCTTACTTTGCAGATGTAAATGACAGCAAAAAACTTTCCGAAAAAAAGCGGGAAACGATCTATCAGCGCCTTGTTACCTCAGGCACAGCGTATGGTATTGGTTTTGCTTCCGCCGCCGAGATAGACCGGCTGAACATTTTGCAGGCTACTTTTTTAGCCATGCGCCGGGCAGCTTATAAATTTTTAAATCTGCCGCACGCAGTCGCGTTAATAGACGGCCCCCACCCCGCGGCCGGATTAAACATGCGGCAAGAACCTGTCATAGACGGCGACGCGAAATCCCTCGCCATTGCCGCGGCCAGTATCATTGCCAAAGTAACGCGTGACCGCTATCTGAACCTGTTGGATAAACTCTACCCCGGCTACGGTTTTGCAGGGCATAAGGGATATGGAACCGCCAAACATCTGCAAGCCTTGCGGGAATTAGGCCCCTGCCGGGAACACCGCCGCACATTTGCCCCGGTGCGAAAATTGTTAAACCCGTCTATTTTGCCATGAACACCGCTACACAAGGAAAATTAGGAGAAAACAGGGCGGCCGACTTTTTACAAAGAGCGGGCTACCGCATTTTAGAGCGTAATTTTTATATGCGCGGCGGCGAGATAGATTTGATTGCCTCCTTCGAAAAAACACTGGTATTTGTAGAAGTAAAAACCCGTTCCTACGAAGCCTTTGGCGGGCCGCTTTCAGCGGTTACTCCCGCCAAACAACGGCGCATTGCCCAGACTGCCGCCCGTTATATACAAGAAAAAGGCTTAAAATTTGATAGTATAAGGTTTGACGTACTGTGCGTTCTGCCGGAAAAGATTGAACACATTAAAAATGCGTTCTCTCCCGCCCGGACAACGTTATGACATTCCCTCCGGAGGAAATTATGACTCAACTGGCGCAAGTAAAAAAAGCAGCTGCTTTTCTAAGTAAAAAAACCAAAAATTTTAAACCCGAAATCGCTTTAATTACCGGGTCGGGTTTAGCGGGTTCCATACCGGCTTTGGAAAAAGAAATCCAAATTCCTTACGCTTCCATTCCCGGTTTTCTGCAAAGTACGGTGCCGGGGCACAGCGGCAATTTGATTTTTGGCGTTTATAAAGGACGCAAAGTGGTCATTATGCAAGGGCGTTTTCACTATTACGAAGGACACCCGATGAAAGATCTGGCGATTTCTATCCGCACCTTAAAAATGCTGGGCGTGGAAAAATTATTGGTTTCCGCCGCGGTGGGATCGATGGATCTAAAACTCAAACCCGGTTCCTTGTGCGTACTAAAAGATCACATTAATTTTATGTGCAACAATCCGCTGATTGGCAATCATGATCCGGCTTTTGGCCCGATGTTCTTTGATTTGTCCGAAGCGTACGACAAAACCCTGCGCAAAACCGCCCTGGCCGCCGCCAAAAAAGTGGGTATTAACGCCGGCGAGGGAGTATATTTGGCTACGACCGGCCCCAACTTTGAAACCCCCTCCGAAATTCAGATGTTCAAGAAATGGGGCGCGACGGTAGTGGGCATGTCGGTCGTGCCGGAAGTATTGGCGGCGCGGCAATGCGGGATCAGCGTATTGGGGCTGGCTTGGGTAAGCAATATGGGCTGCGGTATTGAAAAGAAACCGCTCTCCCATGCGCAAACCATCAGCGAAACCAAAAAAATTGAAGGCAAATTTAAAAAACTGTTGGAAATTCTGTTTGTAAAATTATAAGGATCCAAACCGCGCGGCAGGCTTTTAGACGGCGCTCTGCCGCGCGGTATTTAGTATGGCAAACCTCAAACGACTGGGCAAAGAAACGTTAATCTACGGCACTTCTACGGTGCTGGCGCGGTTGCTTAATTTTTGTCTGGTTCCTTTTTACACCTATTATCTGCTTCCCGGCGAATATGGCGTCATCGCCACGACATTTGCCGTAGTAGCACTGCTGAATGTGATTTTTCTGTTTGGAATGGATCAGAGCTACTTGCGCTTTGCCAGCGAACAGAAAAACAAATCGGCAGTATTTCAACACTGTTTTTACGGCGTATTGCTAAACGGCCTGGTATTATCCGCTTTGTTATGGCTGTTTGCAAAACCGTTCGCCGCACTCATTGGCATTGGCGCGCGGCACGCGAACATTATCCATTTGGCCGTATGGGTATTGTTTTTAGACGTACTTAATATGATTCCGTTTACCAAATTGCGGCTGGAACGGCGGCCTTGGTATTTTGCCGGCGTACGAACGGTTTCCATTATCGTAAACGTACTGGGAAACATCGTTTTTATCGCTTATTTGCACAAAGGAATTGCTTCGATTTTATGGGCGAACATTTTCGGTTCGCTGGCGTCGTTGCTCTTATTATCGCCGGTTGTTTGGGGGGAACTGCGCAGCGGGCTGTGCCAGCTCGACCGCCCGCTTTATAACGAGATGCTGCGTTTTGCCTGGCCGTTTGTACCGGCGGGATTGGCCAGCCTGCTTATTAGCGTAATAGATAAACCGATTTTGGTGCATTTGGCCGGGTTGGAACAGGTAGGCGTATATCAGGCCAATTTTAAAATTGGCGTATTTATGATGTTGTTGGTGTCCATGTTTGACCAAGCCTGGCGTCCGTTTTTTTTGGCACACGCCAAAGAATCCGACGCCAAAGAAACTTTCGCCAAAGTATTTTCGGCCTTTTTTGCTTTAGGAAGTTGGTTTTTATTAGGACTATCTTTATTGATGCCCGTAATCATACGAAGCAATTTGTTTGGAAATTTTCATTTAATCAGCCCGGCTTATTGGGGCGGACTTTCTGTTATTCCGTTGGTTCTGACGGGTTATTTTTGTTACGGGCTGTATATTAATTTTATGGTGGGGCCGGTATTAACCAAAAAAACGCGCGTGCTGATGTGGATTACGCTGCTGGGAGCAGCGGTAAGCATTACGACGAACTTATCGTTAGTGCCGCATATTGGCATTGTGGGAGCGGGCTGGGCGGTGGCATTAAGCTATGCGGCGATGGCGGCGGCCTTATTCTGTTTTACGCACAAAGTATATCCCATTCGCTATGAGTACAAAAAATTAGCCGTCATGCTGGGGGTGTGCATAGCCACGGCGGCGATTTCTTATTGGTCGAGCGGGCATGGCCTTCTTTCGTTGGGTGTTAAGGTAGTTTTGCTGGGGCTCTATCCTTTATGGATGTGGCTGATTTGGAAAAATGTCAGATAGGATTATTTTGGAAAGTCGGTTCAGCAGAAAGCAAGGTCAACTCACAGTGATATCCGATATCCAATTTACGAGCAAAAGAGAGCCCCCTTTCTTTTTGAAGCCGATTTATTTTTTCATAATCACAATTCGGCAGCCAAATAATTGCTTGCGGATTCTTATGAATTAACTCTTCTATTTCTTGAGAAGAAAACGGATTTAAAACCGTAACTGCAACATCTTTTCTGCCATAATATTTTTGGATATAATAACTAAACATAGCTTGCATTGCCGGTACAGGCAATCCGTCTAACACCACTACAAATAAATCCTTTCCCCCGTGTTGCTGCAAAAAATAAAGCGAATATTGTTTAGCATTATCGGGCATATTGATATAACGATACATCGCAAAACCTTCAAACGTATAAACATTCCAAGCGCATATACCCAATAAAATCAGGGTAGGAATAATGGATTTTCGCAGCCATCTGGCAAGGGATAACGCCACAAACAAATAAACATAGGGAAACAAAACAAAAAAGAAACGCGGTACGAGCAGGTAAATTTTCACAGACATCAGCAATATCGTCAGAACTACAATGCTGATTACCCCAAACAAAAATATTCTCTCTTTCAAAAGGGGGACAACCTCTTTTCGAAATAGTTTTTTAGCATCATACAGCAAGGTTCCCAAACAAAGCAAACCAACCACCATATAAATGAAATAATTACCAAAAACGAACTGGGGTAGCTCATAAATGCCTGCTGTCCACCAATATCCTGATGCCCACCAATTTCCGGCAAAACGTTTCTGCTGCCAATTAGAGAGAAAATTCGGTATCATCCATAGACAAATTAATCCAAAAGATATGGAGAAACAAATCAAAAACGTACGCCAAGGTCTCTTATTTCCCACCAGCCCTGCCCCCAGCATAATTGCATTAGCACAAAAGACAGCCACACCGAAATAATGAGTATATCCCAACAACGTGCCCAAGATACTCCAGCAAAGCCATTTTTGAAAAGGAATCTCGTCATGATGGAAAATGGAACGCCAAATATCCAACGAAACAAACATATGTAATAAAGCCAACAAAACCAATAAACTATAAGAACGCGCCAGAGGTGCGAAAGACATCAGTTGAAAAGAGCAGACAAATAGTCCCACAAACAACCAGCGTGTGCTGCGCCCCAAATAACGCGGAAACAATCGCCAAGCCACCCATATCGAAAGCAAAGAGCACACCAAACTGGGAATGCGCACCCACCACTCCCAATGGGTATAATAAACGGTGTTGTAAAAATACAACAAGATATTGTAGAGAGGCGGATGTACATCAATCAACAGCCAATGTTGAACAATCCATCCCAACGACAAAGTTGGATCTACCGTGATCACGGTAAATAATTCATCATATTCAAAGGCAATAAATAAAAAAGCAAAACGCAGCAACACCCCAAAAAGAATCATGCTCAGTATTGCTGCGTTCAATAATTTTCGTATAAGAAGCATTAGAATTTCGTCATTCCGGCAAAAGTTCCTTTTGGCGTCACTACATATTTACACGGATGCCCCGAACAATAGCGTGCTACCAATTGTCCGTTATTGTCATATGCATATACAATTTCGTAATAGTCATTATCCCAAGCGGAAAATCCCTTTCCTAGCCTACGGACACGAAAGCCTGTTGTTCCATAACGGCCGCCCATCACTGCATCAAATGTTTTAGACGCATTTGGATCTATGGTAACATCTAAATCCTCAAAAGAAGTCGGAAAACTTTGATTCACTAAGAAATAAAGGGATAATCCTTTATGCAATGCCTCAGCTATAGAGATTGCTTCCGCTGCACGAGCTTTTTCTACGGCACGTGCATACTGCGGCAACGCCACTGCTGCCAAAATGCCAATAATCATCACAACTACCAACAATTCTATTAAGGTAAATCCTCGTTTTTGTTTATTCATAAAATTCTCTTTTTATAATATATCTCTTTATAATATATCTCTTCCATAAAAAACTGTCAAGCTGACAGCATAAAATAGTTTACGTTTCTTTTTCATCGCACGCTGATAAGCGTCATATCCAGCGTTACGTTACCGTCTTTATATATCAGCACATGAGGCACAATTTCTTTTCCGTCTGCGCCGAAGGGCGCATATTCCTCATACGATAAATCCCCCGTATTTAAGGTTACGATACTCTGCGCCGCGTAGGGATAAAATTCCCCCTTTCGATAGAAAAATTTCTCTTTGGCTTCGCGTCCCTTGTAGGTCAGAATTACCTCTTCTCCTTTAAAACGGCGGCTTTGAAATATTCCGCTGTCTGAAACCAACAAATTAAGAAATTGGGTAATCCGTGCCCGTACGGGGGCGGTATCCGCCTCTTTAAACAAATAACGATAGGCCACTCCTTCAGGGCTGACGGTGGCATGCAGCACCCGATAAGCGGCGCCCGTCATCAACACGATATCAAAATCCTGTTCGCCGATTTTTTTAATCCGCAGCACGCCTTCCATATAGTCTTGATCCATTTGTCCCACTACTTTAAACGCGGCTTGGGTACGGCCTTGGGCAAAAAAATCCACGCGTTTATAATCGCGCACATCAGCAGGAATTTGTTTTACGCGCCCGCCCGCGCAAGCCGTCAGCAAAACGGCCAGCGAAAATGTTAAAATTCTTTTAAACATAGCAACTCTCCTTATTATGATATTATAGATATTATGAAAACATTTGTCCTTTATCTGGAATGCATGCTGACGGCCGGACTCATTACGGCGATTTTCCTTCCGTTGCTGCGGCGGTGGGCGGGTAAATTCTTTTTAGACGCGCCCGGCGGCCTCAAAAAGCATGCGGGAAAAATCCCCGTATTGGGTGGAATGGGCATCTTCTTGGGGACGATGGCCAGCCTGATTATGATTCGCTTGCTGACTGCTTTTCCCAGCGGCACCTTGCATAATCTGCGGGGCATCGTATTGGGCGGCAGTTTAATTTTTCTGTTGGGATTAATTGATGACGCCCGAAAACCCAAAGGCGTACCGGTAGGGATTAAATTAGGGGTGCAGGCGGCGGCGGCCGGCGCGCTGATTTATTATGGAGTCAGCATACACGCGTTTTCTTCTCCCTGGATCTCTTGGCCGCTTACCTTTCTGTGGGTGGTTGGACTGACCAACGCTTTTAATTTACTAGATATTATGGACGGGTTATGCGTCAGCCAAGCGCTAGTCTGCACCTTGGGACTAACGGTAATAGCGCTTCCGTCAGAATATATTTATGTTAATTTTGCAGCCTTGGCGCTTTTAGGCGCTTGTCTGGCTTTTTGGCCATACAATCACGCCCGAAAAAAAATCTTTCTGGGCGACAGCGGCGCCACTTTTTTAGGTTTTATGATAGCCGCCCTGTCTATTGGAACAGGCTACAGCGAAACTTCCAACTGGGGTTTTTTGGCGCCGCTGTTTATTTTAGCCGTTCCCTTATTTGATACGGCATTCGTCAGTTTGGCGCGGCTCCTAAAAGGAAAAAATCCGCTTAAAGGCAGCAACGACCATATCGCCCTGCGTCTAAAAAAATTAAACTGGAAACCTCCGTTTATTTTAGCCGCTTTTGCAACCGCCGGCTTATTCTTTAATATATTAGCGTTCACGCTGACGCATTGCTGTATAGAAATAGCGTTGGCGTTATTTATCTTTTCGGCGGCGGCAATGGGGCTGGTTACACTGTGGTTGTTACATATTAAAATAGAATAATATGCACGTTAAAACGCTGATTTTGGGGGCAGGGCTTACCGGGTTAAGCACCGCTTATCATTTGCAACAATTAGGCAAAACGGACTATCTGCTGGCGGAACGCCAAGCGGTTCCGGGCGGACTGTGCGCCAGCCAAACGCGTAAAGGCTTTACTTTTGACTGCAGCGGGCATCTGTTGCATCTACATACCGACTACGGTAAAAAGCTGGTCAAAAAACTCTTAAAAAACAATCTGTCCCGAATCCGGCGCCGCGCGTGGATTTACACCGCAAACGCTCGGGTGCCCTTTCCTTTCCAAGCCAATTTGTTTGCCCTGCCGCCCGAACGACGTCAAGCCTGCGCAGAAGGGCTGTTAAAAGCCGCCGCCAAACCCGCCCGGGAGCCTAACAATTTTGAACAATGGTGTCTTCAATCGTTTGGAAAGCCCATTTATGATATTTTTATGCGCCCATACAACACCAAACTGTGGGGCTGTTCCCCCCGACGGCTTACCTGCGACTGGTGCGGCGACTTTGTTCCGCTCCCGTCCCGGGAGGAAATTCTCCTAAGCGCCCAAAAACCGCTCCGAAAAGATTATGGCTACAACGCCTATTTTTACTATCCCAAACGCGGCGGCTGCGGCGCCTTGGTCGGCGCGCTGGCCAAAGGGTTAAAGGGGCTTCGTACGCGGCTGGCGGTTACTTCCATAGATTTAAAAAACAAAACGGCTCAAGCGGGCGGCAAAACGATCACTTTTGAAAATCTGGTCAATACGCTGCCGCTGCCTGTTTTTTTGCGGCTGCTAAAAGCAGAGCCGCGCTTAACCCGTTTGGCAGACCGGCTGACTCACACTTCCGTAAATGTATATAACCTCGCCCTGAAAAAAGAGATTGCCCCTTTCAGCTGGATCTATTTCCCCGACGAACAAGATCCTTTTTACCGCATAGGCCTGCAAAGCGGTTTTTCGGCCGCCAATGCCCCGGCCGGCGCCAGTTCGCTCTACATCGAATTGCCGGGCGCCTTGCCGCGCAGCAAACAAATGGAAAAACGCATTTGGAAGGCGCTTATCCAAAAAGGTATAATAGATAGACACGACGAAGTGTTGTTTTCCTTTTGGCAATTCCTGCCATACGCCTACGCCGTTTACGATAAACGCCGCTCCCGTGCCGTGCGCCAAGCTGTGGAAACTTTGGCCAAGCGCGGGTGTTTTTGTGCGGGACGCTACGGGAAATGGGAATATTCTTTTATGGAATCGTCTTTATTGGAAGGCTTGGCGCTGGCGGAAAAACTTGTATAATGAGGTGTTATGAAAGTTCTTGTTTTTGGCGGCAGTTTTGATCCGGTTCACAAAGGCCATGTATCTCTTTTCCGCCGCGCGATGAAAGTCATCGCGCCGGACGCGGCGCATATTGTGCCGGCTTATCATTCTCCTTTTAAAGCCAAATCTCCCACGCCGTTTCGCCTGCGTATGAAAATGCTCAAACAAGCTTTTGCGGGCTTTCGCGGGAACATCGTGTTTGACGACTACGAACTAAAACAAGGCGGCAAAACCTATACTTATCAATTGGTGCAGTATTTAAAAAGCCGCTATCAAAACCCGGAAATTTATCTGTTGGTAGGTACCGATTGCCTAAACGATTTGCATAATTGGAAGAACCCGAAATATATTTTTGAAAATGCTATTGTCGTAGCCGGCAAACGCCGCGGATATAACGAAAATCCGGCGGCATTTAAACACCTGTTTTTGCCGGGTTTTTTCCCGAAGCTTTCTTCCAGCCGGGTACGCGCGCACATATTGGCGTGCGGAGACGTACCCAATACGGTTCCTGCCCAAATTGCGCCGACCATTCGGGAAAATAAACTGTACGGGCTGACCGTACACGATTGGCTTAAAACACATTTAAAAACGAACCGCTACCTGCATTCCAAAAACGTAGCGGAAATGGCGGCTGCTTTAAGCGACATCTACGAAGTCAATGTGGAATCAGCCGTAAAAGCCGGTATTTTGCACGATTCCGGGAAAGGATTCTCCGGGCAGGAATTAATCCGGTTTTGCAAAGAACATAAAATCAAGGTACCGTTTTTTGAAGACATTTGCCGTTTGGAACCCAGCTTGCTGCACAGCTATGCTTCCGCATGGATTGCGCAACATTTCTTTGACGTGCGCGACAAAGACATTCTAAACGCCATTGCCGAACATACGCTGGGAAGCTTACATATGAGTACGCTGTCTAAAATTTTATTTGTGGCGGACATTTCTTCCAAGGACCGCAAATACAAAGATGCGTTTTTAATTCGCAACCTGGCTTTGCAGGATTTAGAGGCCGCCCTTCTGTATGCGGCAAACCGCAAACTGTTATTTACCATCGATTCGCAAAAATGGCTTTGTCCGGCGGGGATTGATTTATGGAACCATCTTATAAAGCAAGAAAAATAATCGAACGCTGCCTGCTGTGGCTGTTGCTGGGACTGTTATTATGGGCGGGCGCGGCGCAATTTTCCTCTCCGGTAGCCAAAGCGCTGACGCAATCCCCCCAAAAAGAAGTGCGCCTAACGGTACTCACGGCGCCTATTATGCAGTTTGTGTATAATCCGGTTTCCCAAAAAGCGGTTGTTACCGTCAGTAAAGAAAAATATAATCCCCAAAAACGGGAGAAATATCTTCCCGCCCAAAACGGCCGTTTTTTTATTCCCCAAACGGCCGACCGGGAAAAATTCTGGAATCATTTTAAAGATGTTTTGTCTTCATGGCGTTATAATCCGCTGTGGGTTGTTCACACGGTCTGGAGCTATATAACCGCTTGGCACGACCGGCGCACCAATCTGACTCCGGCGGAATTTTTACTTTTATCTATGGAGCTCTCCAAACTGGATCCGGCAGATTTTGCCGTTCGGCTGCCGGCTGCTTCCAAAAAGAAAACTTCCGTCGCCGCCCCGCAGGAACCCGTCATAGAAGATATGGCGCCCTTGGCAGTAAAAGACCGCCCCATCGTGGTCGAAATTTTTAACGCTTCGGGCAAACGCGGTTTAGCGTTGGCCTTGACGCAATACTTGCGCGAACAGAACGAAAAAGAACTGCTGCGCGTAGATGTACTGCAATACGACAATTACCCCTCGCCTCAAGAGGAATCGTTTATTGTGGATTACAGCGGCCGGCTGGTGCAGGTAAAGCAATTAAGCCGCGCCATCGGCATCAACAGTGAAATTAAGTCCGAAACTTCACCCAACGCCATCTGTGATACGCGTATCGTACTGGGGAAAGACTTTGAAATGCCGCTTTAAAATGCTAGACTAATTTTATTGTTGTTATAACCGTTTTTGCAGAGGTGTTTTATGAATATGAAAGAACTCGTTTGCCTGGCCGCCCGCTTGGCAGACAATAAAAAAGCCGAAGACATTAAAGTAATTGACCTGAAGGGGTTATCCTCTTTGTGCGATTACATTTTAATTGCAACGGCCACCTCTAAACCGCATTTAGACGCCGTGGAAGAAGAAATCAGCAAGAAACTCAAAGAGCAGGGATTTTATAAGCTCAACCGCGACGGGGGCAACAGCAACCTCTGGCGCGTGAGTGACTACGGCGGATTTCTGGCGCATATTATGACGCAGGAAGCGCGCGATTTTTATGCGCTGGATAAAATTTTCAGCTTTGGCCACATAATCGATTTTAAAAAACTCGCCAAAAAAGCGGTCAAAAAGAAAACGGCCGCCGCTCGCAAAGCGGCGCCGCAAAAAGCTGCATCCAAGAAAGCGGCCGTCTCCAAAACAACAGCCAAAAAATCCGCTGTATCCAAAAAAGCGGCCGCCTCAAAAACAACTGTCCGTAAAACGGCCGCGAAGAAAAGCGCCGTTAAAAAAACAGTTTCCCGAAAAACCGCTGCAGCCAAAAAGACTGCCAAGAAAAAATAATCAAAAATGCTAGAAAAACTTAAACAAGATATTACCTTAAAATTATCCAGTGCGGACTACTTCAAAGGCGTAGAATTGCCGGAAGTGGAATTTTCCGTGGCGCCTGCCCATACCGGGGCGGATATTTCGCTCGTGTGGGCTATGGCAGCCGCCAAAAAAATGCATAAAAATCCGTTGGAAATAGCCAAGGAAGCATGCGTCGTCTTGCGTGAAATCACAGCGATTGCCGATGCAACGGCTATACCGCCCGGATTTATTAATCTGAAATTAGAAGAAAAATTTATCATTGACACCGCTTCGGACCGCCGCATTAAAGACCGCGGATCCGAAATCTCAAAACATAACATTTTGATTGAATTTGTTTCCGCCAACCCGACCGGCCCGTTGCATGTGGCCAGCGGGCGCGGCGCCAGCTTGGGCGACAGCCTGGTCCGGATTCACCGCGCGTTGGGATATTCCTGCGACAGCGAGTATTATGTCAACGATGCGGGGAATCAAGCCGAGCTTTTGGCTGTATCCGTAAAAGCCCGCAAAGAAGGCAAAGAACCGCCGGAAAACGGCTATCACGGTTCGTACCTGATCGACCTAGCCAAACGCATACCGGCCGATCTGGAAGAAAAAGATTACGGCCGCTGGGCTATGGAAGAACTGATTAAAACCCAACAACAGGATATGAAAGATTTCCATGTGGATTTTACCCGCTGGTTCAGAGAATCGGACTTGCACAAAGAACAAGCCCCCCAAAAGGCGCTGGAAACCTTAACCGAACAAGGGTACACATATGAAAAGGAAGGCGCCGTATGGTTCGGATCCACTAAAGACGCGCAGGCACAAGACGATAAAGACCGCGTGCTCGTACGCAAAGACGGCCGCCCCACTTACTTCTTAGCCGATATTTCCTATCACAAAAATAAATATGACCGCGGATACGATACGCTGATTGATATTCTAGGGGCGGATCACCACGGTTATGTGCCGCGCATGAAAGCAGCCGTACATGCATTGGGCAAAGAAGAAAGTTCTTTCGTGCCGATTATTCACCAACTGGTGCATTTAACCGAACACGGCGAACAAGTGAAAATGTCCAAACGCGCCGGCCGTTTCATTACGCTTCGGGAGCTGATGGACGAAGTGGGAACGGACGTATGCCGCTTCTTCTTTGCCAGCCGCACGCCGAACGCCCATATGTTGTTTGACATGGATTTAGCGAAAAAACGCACCAATGAAAATCCGGTTTTCTATGTGCAATATGTACACGCCCGGATTCACTCCATTTTCAAAGCGGCGGCGGAGAAAGGGTTTACCGAATATAAGGGAGTCTTAACGCCGCTTTTACCGCAGGAACGCGCACTGCTTTTAAAACTGGTCTGGTTTAAGCAGGTGCTTCGCAACTGCGTGGCTGATTTGAGCCCCCACCATTTGACAACGTATTTAATTGAATTGGCGGGGCTTTTCCATGCGTTCTACGACACATGCCGCGTGTTGGACGAAAACAATCCGGAGCTTACGCAATCCCGTTTGTTTATCTGCCAACGCGTAGCGGAACGCATTAAGAAAGGGCTGGAATTTATCGGCGTCAGCGCGCCGGAAGCGATGTAGCCCAAAGCAGGATTTTACAACTGCCCGTATAGAATCTCTATCCTCCTAAAGGCGGACGGAGATTTTTATTCTAAAGCGGGAATGACAAGGGGAATTGTATGAAAAAAATCATTTCTTTAATACTGACATCTATATTATTTCCAGCCGCGCTCATGGCGCAAAGTTTGCCCAAGGCGGAAGAGGCCTTCGCGCAGGGAAATTTTACGCAGGCGCTGACCCAATATAAAGAGATTTTAAAAACCGCCACAGGCAATGACCGCTTACAAGCCCAATTGCGTAAAGCGGCCTGCGAGTATGGTCTGGGCGAATATATGACGGCCGCCGAAACAATGCTTTCCTACGATCTGCCGGAAGAAGACCTTTGGAAAGCCCGTTTTTTACTGTATCGTGTCCAAATGGCCGAGCAAGCAGCGTCTTTATATCCCGCTCTTATGAATGAAAGCGAAGTCGACGCCGAAGGAGTTTCCCCCGAACACTGGACAATCGCGCAATGGAATAATCAGATCGACAAAGATTATCAGACGCTTTGGTCCTTGCGGGCGGCGCTTATCAATGATCCGGTGGAAAAAGAAGGATTAATTCTCAACCTCAAAGATACCGATACGCGGCGGATTCCCACCCTGTTTGACGTAGTGGTACAGAACTGGGTTACCCGCCTGCAAAGGCAGAACGAACCGGTTCCGCTGGTGCGGGAAGAAAACACTTCCTTTTTAGATGGCACCGTTGAACCGGCTGCAACTAAAAAAGAAACCGCACAGCAACTTGCGTATCTGCTGGAAACCGCCTATCTGTTAGACGGTAAAAACCGCAAAGACGCCAAAACGTTCTGGCGAACGGATTACATTTTGCTGCCGTTCGACAATCCCATACTGTTTACCTTTTCTTCGGAGGAAAAAGCGCTTTCCAAAGCCGTTGAACAGCTGCAACTCATTAGTGGTTACACCCCGCAAAAGATGGGATTTTGGAGCAAACTCAAGAATTATGTTTCTGCCGACAGCGCCGAATATGGACGCTCGTATGCCGCCTACCGGGCAGCCCAGCTTTTAAATATACACGATGATCCTGAAACCGCTTTAAAAATCTGCCAATATGCCGCCCAATCGCTGGAAAGCTCGTATTATGTATCCTTGTGCAATCAATTAGCGGAACAAATTACCCAAAAAGAATTGATGTACACGGCGTTGCCCCAAGCGCTTGCGCCCCAGGACAAGCTGTCCTTTTCCGTCAGAAACGCGGAAAATATCTATGTGCGCATTTATAAAACCTCTTTTGAGGAATTACAAAACCTATACCGCCAAACTTATTTAAGCGACACTATTAACTCGTGGGATTTTTTATCTCAAATCAGTACTAAAAATATCCCCGCGTTTTTAGACCGCGCCCCTTTTAAAACCCTTTCCGCAGCGATATCCTACGAAAAACCTTATCGCGCCAAAGAAGTCTCGGTCTCATTGCCGGAGTTGGAAAATGGTTTTTATGTGGCCTTATCCAGCTGGAACGAATCGTTTGATTATACGCAGGCGCCCGTACTGGCTACCGTACTAAACAGAACGGATTTGGCTCTTTTTGTAACAGCAGCCATTGAAGACAATCCGGACAAATACACCGCCTCTCTTTCCGGAAAAAACAAAACTTACCGCCCGGACTTGTTCCGTTTCTATACGGTAAACCTGAAAACGGGCGAACCGGAAGGCAATGTGGACTTAGATATCATTACGGCTTGGAACGGAACGCGCCAGCATGGATTTACCACCGCTGACGGTTCTTCTACCCTGGCGCGCGATATTGTCGTTTCCCCCAGCGACGCCAAACGCAGCTCCCATTTTGTAAATGTACTGGCTCAAAAAGAAGGCAGCCGCGCTTACACATCCAATGCGGTATATTTCCATTTTTATAACAAGGATTTAATCCGCCTCTATGCCCAGACTGACCGCTCCATCTACCGTCCGGGACAGTCCGTTCAGCTGGCGGTAAACGCATTTGAAGTTCTTCCGCGGGGTCTTAAGGTGTTACCCAACCGCCGGGTGGAGATAGAAGTAACCAATGCTTCAGGGGAAAAAATCTTTTCCGCCGCTCCCCTCTTAAACGAAATGGGAACGGCCTCCGCGCAATTTGCTTTGCCGCAAGAATCCATGCTGGGTTACTTTCAGCTCCGCGCTTCGGTCAATATCGACGGACGGACTTACCGCACCTACGGCACCTTCCAAGTGGAAGATTTTAAACGTCCCGATTATGAATTGACTTTATCCGATCCGGCCAAAACGCTGGAATATGGCAAAGCGGCTTCCGTAGGCGGCCATGCCCAATACTATGTAGGCACCCCCCTGCAAAACGCCGCGGTCAAATACACGGTACACCGCCAGGATTATCTGCCGCCTTTCTACTGGTGGCGTATGTATATGCTGCGCCCGGAGAGCACCCAAATCGCACAAGGCGAAACAGTAACAGACGAAAAAGGTGATTTTAAAATCACTTTTACCCCTTCGCCCTCCCAAAAAGACGAGCAATTTGCCAAATATGTGGTCAAGGCGGAAGTATATGACGAAAGCGGCCGGGCTGTCCACGCTTCCCGCACCTACACCGTAAGCGCCAAACCCAAACTGTTTAAAGTGGAATTTGCCCAAGGTTTTTATGACGCCCAACAGGAAACCGCCCATTTTGCTCAAATTGATCTTACGGACGCCGAAGGCAAATCGGTATCCGGCAAGGTAACCGTTCGCGCAATACGGTTAGAAAACAGACTTCCCGATCAAAAAGCGAAAGGAAGCCAACTTTACGCCGGCCCCTCTTTGGAACAATGGTATGAAAACGCCAAAGCAGAAGAAACGGTGTTTACCCAAGAACTGAACTTCAAAAAGCCGGGCGTGCAAACGTTGGCGCTGCCGGCGTTGCCGGAAGGGATTTACCGGCTGACGCTCCAGGCAGATAAAGCCGATTCCCAACAAATGATTTTCCTCGTGGCAGAAGAACAAAGCCGCTTGGCGCTGCCGGATATAACCCTTGCGCAACAGGCCCGCTATTATCCGGGCGAAAACGCCCGCCTGCTATTAGGAGCGGGCAGCTTAGCGGGATCCAAACGAGTGGAAGTATATTGGGGCGATACGTTCCTCAAACGCAAAGAGATTCTTCCGGGCGGTGTAACGGTCTATTCCTTTCCGGTGGAGCAGGAGGAACGCGGTGGGCTGGCAGTAGCGTGGTTTGGAGCGAGCCATTATGTGTTCCACCAAGGCTCTGCCAATCTGGAAATTCCATTCGACAATAAAGAACTGAGCGTTTCCTTAAATGCCCCTTCATCGGTTCGTCCCGGCGAAACAGTGTCGTGGAAACTGACCGCTAAAGACATAACAGGCAACCCGATCCAAGGCCAGGCCAGCGTAACGGTATATGACAAATCACTGGATTACTACGCCTCAAAGAAAAATCCGTTTACGCTTGACACTCTTTTTGCGCAAAAGGCACACACGGCAGACCGCGCCGACAGCGCTTCAAAGGGTTCTTTTAGCAACTACTACAAACCAGAAATGCAGCCTTTCCTGGCACCCCCCCTGCTTCCTCTATTGAATTTAAATATGCCTACGCGTTTTTATCGGAACATGGCCGCCAAGGGAGCCATATTGGCAACTGCCGCAGCGCCGCAAATGAAAGCGGCTTTTTCCAACGCAACGGCGGAGGAATCCATGACGGCCATGGATACCGCTGTTTCTGCGCAACAAGCCCGCGAATCGGAAGAAACCGGCGGAGCGGGTGCGGATACGACGCAACCCCAACCCCTGCGGACTGATTTTTCCGAAACGGCTTATTTTAATCCGGCCTTACCGCTGGTAAACGGGCAAGCCGCTGTCCGCTTTACCATGCCCCAAAGCCTGACGGCATGGAATATATTGGGTTTTGTCCTTACTAAAAATGCGGATTTCGGCTCTTTTGCGGCACAGACTATTACCCGGAAAGATTTCATGGTGCGTCTGCAAATGCCGCGTTTTTACCGCGAAGGGGATAAAGGAATACTGCAAGCCGCGGTAACCAATCTGACGGGTAAAAAACTGTCGGCGGAAGTAGAACTGACGCTCCGCCAGGACAACGCGTTGGTCAACGAAACATTCGGTCTGTCTAAAACCAAAAAGAGTGTTTCCGTAGGAGCCAATGCCACAGAATTTGTAACGTGGGAAATTACGGCGCCGGCCAATCCGGCGCTCTACAGCGTTACCGTAACGGCACGCAGCGGCCAAAACAGCGACGGCGAACAGCAAACCTTACCCGTATATCCCGGCAAAGAACGATTGCTGGCTACGGCCAACGCGGTATTAAAAAACGGCGCCAATGAACTGGAATTGACCGAACTAAAAGACGTTTCGGACGCGGAACTTCAAACCGCCGCGCTTACCCTTACCCCCAGTCTGGCGCTTTCGGTACTCAACTCGATGCCCAATGTACTCTCTGCACGGTATAATGATTTAGTTTCCTCACTTAACCGGTATATACCGTTGGCGGTTGTGCATAAATTTTATACGCAGTATCCCCAGCTGAAAGACGCTGTCGCCAAATTGCCTAAACGTACGGGCGCCACGGCCTCGTGGAATCAATCGGATCCGCTGCGGCTTACGCTGTTGGAACAAACCCCGTGGCTGCTTCAGTCCCAGGGTACGCCAACCCGCACGGCGGATATTATTGACTTGTTCAATCCGCAAATTGTCGCCCAAACTAAAACAAAAGAACTGGCGAAAATTGCCAAATTTCAAAATACGACGGGTGCTTTTTCCTGGTTCCCCGGCGGGCAAGATGACGATTACCTCACGTTATACGCCTTAAACGCTTTCGCCCAGGCGCTGGCATATCAAGCCGATATTCCGCAGACGGTTGCCCAAAAAGCGTTTGCCTATATCGTTGCGCGCATAGAAAAACGCCTGCAAGAAGATCAGACCGGTTCGCAATCCACCGTAGCGTATGCCCTGTATGCGGCCTATACGCTTTCGGCGTTTCCACAGAACTGGGCGCAAATGTCCGAAGCGAAGCCCTATATCAAACGCTGGGCGGACTATGCCGACCAGCAATCCCGGTTTATGACGGCGCTGGGGCAAATTTATGCAGCAGCGGTCTATCATCGGTTGGGAGATGACGTTAAAGCCAACCGCTACCTGGACATGGTGCTGGCCAGCATGAAACAAAACGAGCTGACCGGCGCCTACTTTGCTCCCGAACCGCAAAGCTGGGTGTGGTATCGCGACACGCTCTCCACCCAAACCGTAACGCTGCGCACCTTGCTGGAACTGCGGCCTCAATCGGATAAAATAGATCCGATGACGCAATGGCTGTTATTTAACCGTCAGGTCAACAGCTGGTCTGATCCGAAAGCGGCTGCACAAGCGGTATTTACGCTGCTAGACGTGATGCGGCATAAAGGGGCGCTTTCCTTACCGGTAGAATATACGGTAAATTGGGCGGGGGAGCAAAAATCCTTTTCATTCGAACCGTTTGATTGGACGGAAGATTTGCAGCTGGTACGCCAGGGAAATCAAATCACTCCGGCGGCGCTGCGGGCGCAAATCGACAAAAAAGGCGTATTAACGGATTTTGCTTCGCTGTCGGTTATTTACAAATCGGCACAAGCCAAAGCCTCGCCGAAAGGAGTCATCAACGTAACGCGCGAATATTTTACACGCTTTACCCAAGACGGCGTACAAAAAATACGTCCGGTACAAGACTTGGGCGAAGTACGGGTAGGAGATGAGGTGGAAGTACATCTCACGCTCACGACCGACAGCGCCTTTGAGTATGTGCTCTTATCCGATCCGAAACCGGCCGCTTTTGAAAGCGAGGAATTGTTAAGCGGCTGGACAAATACGCCCCTGCGGCTGTACCGCGAAAACCGCGACGCCGAAACAAACTTCTTCATTCACACTCTCCCGGCCGGTACGGTAACGCTGCGCTATGTCCTGCGGCCGACGGTAGAGGGGCGTTTTCACGCCTTGCCGGCGCAGGCGCAATCTCTGTACGCGCCGGAATTTGGAGCGCATACGGCCGCCGAAGCCTTAACTGTAAACAACTAGTTTTAAACCAACCCAAAAACCCCGGACTTTTGTCCGGGGTTTTTTATGGATTTCGCTCCTGAAAATTATACCGCGCCAAGCTTTTCCGGTTCCCTTTCCTCCGCGGCAAAGGCCTGTTAAAATTCTGCTTTTACCAACGCCTTAAGCGCAAAACGCAGCGCTTTGGTCGGGTGTTTAAAACAATCGGGCATCAGCTGAAAAAAGACTTTCTTTTGCAACCCGAATTTCCGGCAAAAAGCCGTATATAGTTCGCTGTCTTTCCGCACCGAAACGGGAGCTCCTCCTTTGGCAATCCATTGGGCATACCAATGGTACCAATCGCGGAAATAATAATAGCACCAAAATTTTCGCGGCCCGGTGCTGTGAATAATAAAAGCGCGTTTCAACTCGCTATAAGACGAAGATGCCGGGCGATTATAATCCCGCGGCAACACGCTTACGTTCCATTCAAAGTGTTCCGCCGCCACATTAATCACAGCCTGATCCGGCAAAAATAATACATCTGCCCATTGGGCCATTTTTTCATACAACCAATCGGTAATCGCGGCATAATTTCCGGGACAAGGCAAATCCCGGGTCAAAGCAAACACGCCTGCGTTGTAGCCGGGAGCGTTGGGGTTGACGCCCTGCGGAACCGAAAAGAAATTACGGGCGGTCGTCGTCATAACAGGGTCCAGCGTCAGCGCCACGCCATGACGGGTTTGCTCAAAAACGGAGTCCAGCTCCCGCCGCACCAACACGTCGGAATCCAGAAAAAGAACCCGTTCATAATGATCCAGCAGCCGAAAACATTCAAACCTGGCATAAGAGGCGGGAGTAAACAAAGTAATATACGGCCGGGCAGGAACCGGATAAGGCATATCAAAATTCACTACCCGCACCTGGGGCGCCAGGGAAGAAAAGATTTGCCGCAGGGGGGCATCGGCTCCCCAAATAAAGACAAAAATATCGCTGGCTTGTGCCAGCTTTGAAGATGCCTTCAGCAGCGAAGCCACGGATACATATGTGCAGAACGTAAAAGCACGGCTGCACGTTAATACTACCGCCGTTTTGTGAGGGGAATTTAATTCCGTTTCCCGGTTAATGCGCCGGCGCGTTTCCGCGCATTGTTCTTTTGTATATTGCCATTCCAGAGCCATATTTTCTCTTTTCAGCCAAACGTATTATACCTACAGGGAAGAATAGCAAAAATCACTCTTTGCCGTCAAACTGTTGTCCGACGAAAAAAGCAATTTCTTTCCATACCCGTCTTTCCCGATTCAACTGCTTAAAAAAAACGGCTGATAATATACTATAATGAAGAAAACCGTTAAGGAGTTTCTATGCCTAATACATTTACCGTTTATTCTCCCGTAGCGGGAGCCGTCGTACCGTTGGAACAAGTACCCGATCCGGTATTTAGCGAACATATGCTCGGAGACGGAATCGCCGTCGATCCGGCTAATGACACCGTTTTTGCCCCGTTTGACGGCAAAATTGTTAGTTTTACGAAAGAATCCCATGCGTTGGTTCTGGGCAAAGACGGCGTGGAAATTCTCATTCACGTCGGGTTGGAAACCGTAAATTTAAAAGGAGAAGGATTTACGCCGTTGGCGAAAGAAGGAGATCTCATCACCAAAGGCCAACCTCTTTTAAAATTTGATCCCCAAACAGTGGCTCAAAAAGCGGCCAGTCCTTTTGTAATCATAGTGGTTACGACTCCGCCGGAAACCGAAGCCCGGCACAAAGCAGAAGGCCTCATCAAAACGGGAGAAGCGCTTTTTGAAGTTCCCTGCGTTGAGAACAATACACAAACAGATACGCCGGCAAAATTCTGGGAATCTTCCGTTATTACGGTTATCAATCCCAACGGGCTGCATGCGCGGCCGGCCGGGGTGTTGGCGCAAATGGCATTAAAATATCCCGCCTCCGTTGAGATTGTAAAGGGAGAGGTGTCCGCCAATGCCAAAAGCGTGGTAGCCATTATGGGTATGGCTTTGGCGTATAACGACAAAATTACGATTCGTGCCGCCGGGGAGGAAACACAAGCAAAAGGTATATTAGCGCAACTGGAAGCCGGTTTTAAAGAAGGTTTTGGAGAGAAAGGCGCCGCCGTTAAGCCGGCTGCGGCCAATCAGCCCGCGAATCAAACAACCGCGTTAACCGCCTGCGCCGGACTGGCCTGCGGAAAAGCATTTTTGTATCATGCGGCAGACGTTTCTTTTGAAGAAAATGCCGCCGACATAAAAGCAGAAAAACAACAACTAGCCGACACGCTCCGAGCAGTTCTCTCGGAAACAGAACAAAAAATGGCGGCGGAAAAGAACGAAGAAACCCGCACTATTTTGGAAGCGCATGTAAGCATTTTGCAGGATCCCGAGCTTACGCAAACGGCGTATAACGCCATAGAGCAAGGCAAATCCGCTGCTTATGGCATCAGCGAAGCCATTCGCGCCAGCATTGCCGTATTGCAAAAAACAGGAAATACATTTTTAATGGAACGCGCAGCAGATTTAAAAGATCTGCGCCAGGCGTTGCTTTTACGCTTGGGCGGCCAGGCGCAAACCGCGCCGCAAATTCCGCAGGATTGCATTTTAATTGCATCTGAATTGCTGCCTTCGGAAGCGGCCGCGCTGGGCGAGCGCGCGGCCGGCGTATTGCTTGCCCAAGGTTCTCCGACGGCACACGCCAGCATTATTCTGCGCAACATGGGCATTCCCTGTATTGTTCGGGCGGGAGAAAAAGTACTCCAACTACCGGAAAACGCCATCATCTGTCTGGACGCCGACAACGCCTCTTACTTCGTTAATCCGGATTCCGCCCAGCAAACTGCTTTTTCCGACCGTTTGGAAAAAAACCGGCAAGAACGCCTCCAGCAACAGCAGAAAGCCCACGAACCCGCGTTAACGCAAGACGGCTTGCAGGTTTGGGTGGAGGGCAACGTTTCTAACGCCAAAGAAGCGGCACAAGCCATACAGAACGGCGCCGATGGACTGGGACTGGTACGAACCGAATTTTTATTTCACGGCCGCTCCCAAGCGCCTTCTTTACAAGAACAACAAGCGGCCTATCAATCCGTTTTAGATGCCGCCCAGGGCGCACCCGTTACCCTGCGCACGCTCGACGCCGGAGGAGACAAACCCCTTCCCTTTGTAAACATTCCCGCAGAAGACAATCCGATTGTCGGAATCCGCGGCATACGGGCTTTTAAGAACAATGAAGACTTTTTCCGCACCCAGCTGCGCGCCATGTTAAGTGTACGCCAAAAGGGAAACCTCCGCATTATGCTGCCCATGGTAGCTTTTGCGGAAGAAGTAGATTTCTTCAGACAAGTGCTTGCAGCAGAAAAATCAGCCCTGGGTATCCAGAATGATGTTAAAATGGGTATTATGGTGGAAGTGCCTTCTGCTGCGCTTGCCAGTTCTCAAATGGCACAGCGGGCGGATTTCTTTTCCATCGGCACCAACGATTTAACCCAGTATGCGTTAGCCATAGACCGCGGACACAAAGAATTAAGCGCCTTGGCCGATCCGCTTCACCCGGCGGTGCTGAAACTCATCGGGCTGACCTGCGCCGGCGCCAAACAGCACGGCAAACCGGTGGCGGTATGCGGAGCGATGGCGGGCGATTTGGCCGCCGTGCCGCTTTTGATTGGCCTCGGAGTGACGGAACTGGCCGTAGGGGCAGCTTCCATTGCGCCCATTAAGGCGCTCGTCCGTCGGTTAAACGCCAAAAAATGCGAGGAATTGGCACAACAAGCTCTGCATGTAACCAACGCCCAGCAAGTGCGTGCTTTAGTACGGCAGGCATACGGTGTATAAAAGCAAAAACTGCACACTACACCCGTGGGGAGAAATATGCGTTTGGTAGTTACCAAAATGAATTTAGGATTGTGGGCGGCGGCGTATGTGAAAGAAAAAATCAACGCCGCCCAGCCTACTGTCCAGAAACCCTTTGTATTAGGGCTTCCCACCGGAGGAACCGTAATCGATTTTTACGCGAACCTGCGTCTATTCTACAAAGAACAAACGTTGGATTTCCAACCTATCATTACCTTTAATATGGACGAATACATGGGGCTGCCGCCGGACCACCCGCAAAGCTATCACAGTTATATGAAACGCCATCTCTTTAACGAGGTAAATATCCAAGCGAAAAATATCCATATTTTGAACGGACAGGCCGAAAATACCGCCCAAGAATGTATGCAGTACGAGGAAGCTATCCGCGCCTGCGGCGGCATTGATTTATTACTGGGCGGCGTTGGAGAAAATGGGCACATCGCTTTTAACGAGCCGGGTTCAGCGCTCAATAGCCGTACCCGGCAAGTGCATTTAACGCCGGAGACCCTGCAAGCCAACGCCCGTTTTTTCTTCAATAACATACACCGGGTTCCCCCCCACGCGCTGACGATAGGGATAGGCACCATTTTAGATGCCCGAGAATTGCTGTTTTTGGCCGCTGGACGTTCCAAAGCAAAAGCGGTGGCGCGTTTGTGCCAACCCGGCATTACGCCGCAATGTCCGCTGACCGCGCTTAAATTACACCCCCATGCCACCCTCTTGGCAGATTTAGAAGCTTTTTCACAAGTCGAAGCAACCCCCAAAGAATTGCTGCAAACGGCGATGCAGACCAATCCGGCAGCCCCTCATTGGGTACTTAAACTGACGGAGGAAATCGCATGAACAATTTTATTATCACCCATCTCTGCGCGGTAACCCCCACCGAGACATTGCAACAAGCCGCTTTGTGGATACAAGGAGATAGCATCTACCAAATTTTCCCAGACGGAGAATTGCCCGCCGAGGCTAAAAAACTGCCCCGCATCGACGCTAAAGGGGCTATTGCCGTGCCGGGATTTATTGATTTACATATTCACGGCTATGCCGGTTTCGGTCCGGAACAGGCCGATCCGCAAACGCTTTTACAGATGTCTGATGCCCTTGTCCAAACAGGCGTAACGGCCTTTTGCCCCACTTTGTACTGCGCCAAACCGCACGACATGGAAATGACCCTTAAAAAATTACTCCCCGCCTTGGGATTGGAACGCGGCGCCCGGATTATTGGATTTCACTTGGAAGGCCCTTTTATTTCTCCGCAGAAACCCGGTGTCATGAAACCGCAGGACATTTCTCCCGCCAATCTGGAAGCTTTCCAAAAAATTTGCGCGGCCGCGCCGGGCAAAATTACGGCAGTAACCCTGGCTCCGGAATTACCCGGCATAGAACCTATCATCGCTTTTGCCAAAGCCAACGGAATCCTATTGCAAGCCGGTCATACCCAGGCAACTTATGATGAATTTCTGTTAGGAGCCGCCCGCGGAGTAACGCATGTAACTCATTTGTTTAATGCGATGAGTCCCTTTACCCACCGGGAACCCGGCGCGGCGGGCGCCGCCTTGATGCACCCGGGCATTTCCTGTGAAATTATTGCCGACGGCATACACGTTCACCCGGACGTTATTTCTTTTCTGCGTACCGTGAAGCCCATAGAAAATATTGTCGCCATAACCGACGCGCTTCTTCCCACCGAACAAAAGCAAGGAGCTTGCCTGGCCAATGCGGAACCCGTTGTACTAAACGGCGGCGTTTGGAAACGAAAGTCCGACGGGGTAATCGCCGGTTCGGCGCTTACAATGGCAAAAAGCTTTAAAAACTTATTAAGCTACGGCTACACCTTGCCGCAAGCGGTCGCTTGCACTTCGTCTAACGCCGCCAGACTGGCGGGGCTTGCCAAACAGGGGGTGCTGGAAAAAGGCGCCCTCGCCGACATTGTACTGCTCAATGCGTCTTTCGAACCGCAAGAGGTGTTTCTGCGTGGAGAAAAGCACGAAATCCAATCATAACAAATATCGTCGCTCCAACCAAGAGATTTTATAATACAAAAAAATACCGGGAACAAAAACGTTCCCGGTATCATCAAAAATCCGCTGTTTCAGCTGCACCAGCCCGACGCGGCGGAATCCAACCCGTATAAATCGCAAGATCCGCCGGAAGATCCGTTATTGCACAGGAATTTTTCTTTGTTGGCATTGGTTTCCAATTCTCCCAAATACAGAAAATTCACGCCGGCATTATCGCCTTTTCGGCGCACCGCACATACTCCGTTTGCCAAAGTGGCGGTAGAACCGGAAACAGATCCCGTCGGCAAAAGCGTATATTTAAAATCCTTGGTGTAAATGGTACTTCCCGTACAGCGGGAAAGACGCGCGCCGGAAGAAGAATCTACACACGGAATGGAAACATCTAAATTTTCAAAACCGAACAAGCCGCTGGAGTAAGTATCTCTATCCATGCTGTCTAAAGTACGCAGCTTGGATTCAAGGATTTTTTTCATCAGCGTACGGGCTTCCGCCATACGGGACTTTTCCACCGTCTTTTCATACATCGGCACCGCCATTGTAACCAACAGCGAAACAATCATCACTACTACTAAAATTTCTACCAGCGTAAACCCTTTCTGTCGCATAAAATCTCCTATATTACGTCTAACGCATAGATGTCACAGGCTTGAGAGGAATCAGAAGCTTCATGGCAAAAAATTTCCTGCGTATCACGGCTGAAATAAAAAATGGTTCCTTTATACGGATCCGTTCTTTTTTCGGCCGAAACATAGGTTCCACCTGAATAAGAAACCAATGGTTTGTAAGAAAATCGCGTGCATTGCAAAGTGGCATTATTGTCTTGTAAGGTACAGCCCACAGGCAAATTATCAGCGTCAAACATATCCATACGGGGGAAAGAATAATTCGTCTGCCCTTTCTCGCCGACTAATTGCTCATACGAACGATACCCGAATTCCCCGGCCAACCGTTCGCTGGAATCGTAAATAGTGCGCAGCATAGACTGTGCTTCAGAGGCGTGCGCCTTTTCCACCACTTTTCTATACTGCGGAAGTGCGACTCCAGACAAAATAGCCACAATCAATACCACCGCCAGCAATTCAATCAACGTAAATCCTTTTTGCATACGCTCTCTCCAAACGTTCATTAGCTACATTTTGCCTGATCCAGGTTCAACCGAACGCAAGAATCAGATTCGGCAGTTGCGGGACAGCAGGAGAAACTCCCTCCTCTGTAATAAATCACTGTTCCTTTGTAAATGCCTTTCTGCAACGTAGCGGAAACCCAAGGTTCTACAGTCGTACATACCGTTCCCGCACATCGTTGTGCAAGCTTATAAGAAAAATTTTCCGTATTTAACGTATCGTTTCCGGAGGTTTTTCCTTTCATATCAATATCTAGTTTCGAAAATGAAACGGAGGAATAAGTACTGGTTACCCAAGTCCATCCTCGTTCGGTTACCAGCCGTTCCCGGGCATCATAAATAGCCGGCAGCATCTGCAACGCTTCGGCCACGCGGGTACGCTCTACGCTGCGGCGATATTGCGGCAAGGCGATCGCCGTCAATATTCCCATAATCAGCACCACCGCCAACAATTCAATCAAAGTAAACCCTTTTTTCATAAGAACTCCATTACCGAAAGTATATGTTTTTTACTTCTTTTTACAATAGCAATTATAGCTAAAAAAGTCTTTCCCTGCCAAGCTGCTTACCAACAGCGGGTAGTTTAAATTTAGTATGATATAAAAAGGCAGGTGCGGCCGTATTTTGAGCCGCTATTAGGAGAAAATTATGAGAATTTACGACGATATCCAGCTAGATTATTGCGACGTGCTTTTGCGCCCCAAACGCTCTACGCTTGCTTCCCGGTCCGAAGTAATTGTAGAACGCGAGTATGTTTTTAAATGGTGCCCGCGCGTCATTACCGCAACCGGGGTCGTAGCCGCCAATATGGCTACTACCGGTACCTTTGAAATTGCAAAAGAAATGCAAAAACTCCGCTTGATGAGCGCCTTGCACAAGCATTATTCCGCCCAAGAGCTGATTGCTTTTTTAAAAGAAAACGCCAAAGAATTTGGGAATAACGATTTAATTTTTGTCAGCTCCGGAGCGTCTGATTCCGATTTTGAAAAACTGAAAGAAGTAATGGCCTCCAAATTGGTAAATAACATCTGCGTGGACGTGGCAAACGGATATTCTCCTTATCTGATCAACTATATCCGCAAAGTACGCAAAGAATTTCCGGAATCTTTAATTATGGCAGGCAACGTGGTAACCGGAGATATGTGTGAAGACTTGATTCTAAACGGAGCCGACATCGTAAAAGTAGGGATTGGCCCGGGGTCGGTCTGCACTACGCGTAAACTGACTGGAGTGGGCAGGCCGCAGTTTTCCACCGTCATTGAATGCGCCGATGCCGCACACGGGGTGGGCGGTATGATTTGCGCAGACGGCGGCTGCACGGTTCCGGGTGATGTGTGCAAAAGTTTATGCGCCGGGGCGGATTTTGTTATGCTGGGCGGCCTCTTGGCCGGGCATACCGAAAGCGGCGGTGAAATGTGCACCAAGTCCTTTCAAACCGGCGAAGTACAGCTTATTGACGACAAAACCTGCGCCATGCGCATTGAAGAAAAACAATACAAAAAATTTTATGGTATGAGCTCCGAATATGCCCAGGACAAACATTACGGCGGTATGAAAAAATACCGCGCCAGCGAAGGGAAAGTAGTGGAAATTCCGTTCCGCGGGCCGATTGAACACACCTTGCTGGCTATCTTGGGCGGCATTCGCAGCTGTATGACCTATATTGGCGCCAAACGCCTCAAGGACATGCCCAAATGCGCCACTTTCTATCGGGTCAACCGCCAGCTTAATACCATATTCGGCAACGAATAACAAGGAATCCTGAAAATTTAATGCGCCGCCGGCTGGCGGCGCATTTTCTTTTTATACCAATTGTACTAATCCTTTTTTAGTCTTGTGAAAAAATTACCAAAGAGCCATACTATTTTTACATTTTAAATCTGTTGTTAAACAAACCCTGGGCATTTCGTAAAAACACAGCCAATAGACGGGGAGAATCCATTTACCCCCAGCCGACATGTTGGCAGCCCCCGTCTTTTGGCGGGGGTTTTGATTGTTGTGCAGGCAGCGGCGGCCGTTTGCAAACATTTGTAGCTTAGTAGCGAACAAAACTGTTACAATATAGCATACACTCGCCCAGGACTCCTGCGGCAAAAGGAGAAAGAAATGATTAAAGAAGGTTCTAAAGTCAAATTTGACTATACCCTCACCGTAGAAGGGAAAACCGTCGATACTTCCGCAGGACGCGGTCCGCTGGAATATGTACACGGCGCCGGGCATATTATCCCGGGATTGGAAGAAGAATTGACCGGTCTGAAAGTGGGCGACAAAAAAACCGTTACGGTAGCGCCCGAAAAAGGTTACGGAAAAGTATTGCCGGAAGCGATCCGCCGCGTACCGAAAGAAGCTATCGGAAGTGCCGAAAATTTAAAAGTGGGCGATATGGTAGGAGCCAGCAACGAAGGGCACACCTTTCGCGCAGTGGTAAAAGAAATTACGGATAAAGAAGTCGTATTGGATTTTAACCACCCGCTGGCCGGTAAAGAGTTGACCTTTGATATCGAAATCAAAGAAATCAATTAAAGATTCTGAAGATCTAAAAACGGAGGATTTAAATAAAATCCTCCGTTTTCTATTTGCTGCCCTAATTTGAAAAACCCTTTTTATTTTTACCTTTTTGAGATTTCTCCGCCCGCCATTTATCTATAATCAAACTCGACATCAAAAATTTACCGGCTTTTTAACTTGGCACACAGTTCGGCCAGCCCGGAGGAAATATCCTCTTTCTGCACGATTACGCCGGCGGGAACCGTTAAATTAACGGGTGCAAAATTCCAAATGGCTTTAATTCCCGCAGCCACCAACGTATCCGTAATTCCCTGCGCGGCCGCCGCAGGTACTGTTAAAATGGCAATCTTCAAATTTTCTTTTTCGATTACGCCGGCCAACTGAGCCGTATGATATACCCGCACTCCGTGCAAAGCATTCCCTACTTTTTCAGGGTGCGTATCAAAAGCCGCTACAATCTCTAACCCATGGTTTTTAAATCCGTCAAATCCCAACAGTGCCGCCCCCAAATGACCGACCCCCACCAAAAACGCTTTATTTAAATTATTCCAGCCCAAAAATTTCTCAATCACAGCAATGGTACCGGCCACTTTGAATCCGGCACGCAGTTTACTAGGCGCTCCGACGGACTGCAAATCTTTTTTAATCACAATGGGCAAGAGCTGCGTTTCTTCCGCCAAAGCGGTGGAAGAAACCAATTCCCGCCCATAAGCGTGCAAATTATAGAAAATGCGTAAATACTGCGGAAGACGGCGAATGGTTTGAACACTAATCTCTTTTTTATGATGAAATATACTCATAAACTAAAATCTCCGTCGGAACAAACTGGATATTACAATATCTATATTATATTTTTACCCCCTCTTTGTCAAGCAATCTCAAAAACAATTTTAGAGGGATTATTGACTTTATTTAGCGCAATATATAAAATATAGATATCAAAATATCTATAAAGATGATTTTGCACATTAACAAGGAGATTATTTATGGCGGAAAAGAAAACTGCTGCGCCGGCCGTAGCCACCCCGGAAGAATTGGCCCACTTGGACCAAATTGTTTCTAAGGTAAAAGACGCCCAGCGCATTTATGCAAATTACACGCAAGAACAAGTAGATAAAATTTTCCGCGCGGCTGCTATCGCCGCTGCGCAAAACCGGATTCCCCTGTCTAAAATGGCGGTGGAAGAAACGGGCATGGGCGTAATGGAAGATAAAGTAATCAAAAACCAATTCGCCTCCGAATATATTTACAACCAATATAAAGACACCAAAACCTGCGGCGTATTATCCGACGACGATGCTTTTGGTTTCCGCCAAGTAGCCGAACCGATCGGCCTTATCGCCGGCATTATTCCGACCACCAACCCGACCTCTACGGCTATTTTCAAGAGCTTGCTGGCCTTGAAAACCCGCAACGGGATCGTATTTTCTCCGCATCCGCGCGCCAAAAAATGCACGATTGAGGCGGCCAAAATCGTCTTGAATGCGGCGGTGGAAGCCGGCGCGCCGGCCGGCATCATCGGCTGGATTGACAATCCGACGATGCCGCTTTCCAACGCGCTCATGCACCACAAAGACATCAACCTGATTTTAGCCACCGGCGGCCCGGGTATGGTAAAAGCCGCTTACTCCTCCGGCAAACCGGCCATCGGCGTAGGCGCGGGCAACACCCCCGTAGTGATCGATGCCACCGCCAATATCAAAATGGCCGTCAGCTCCGTGATTATGAGCAAAACGTTTGATAACGGTATGATCTGCGCCAGCGAACAGTCCGTCATTGTGGAAGATCCGGTGTATGAACAAGTAAAAGAAGAATTCATCGCCCGCGGCTGCCACTTTGTAACCGGCAAAGACCGCAAAAAATTGGCCGACACGATTGTCATCAACGGAAAGCTGAATTCCGCCATCGTCGGTCAAAGCGCGGAAAAAATTGCGGAGATGGCAGGCATTAAAGTTCCGGCCGGCACCAAAATTTTGATTGCCGAAGCCAAAGAAGTAAACGATCAAGAACCGTTTGCCCGCGAAAAACTTTCCCCGGTCTTGGGTTTTTATCGCGCCAAAGATTTTAAATCGGCCGCACAGCTGGCCAAGGATTTAATTCTCTACGGCGGCGCCGGACACACCTCCGTACTCTATACCGATGAGGCCAACGAAGATCACATTGATTACTTCAAAGATATGCCCACCGCCCGCACGCTGATCAATATGCCTTCTTCCCAGGGCGCCATCGGCGACGTGTACAACTTCAAACTCGCCCCGTCTTTGACGTTGGGCTGCGGCTCTTGGGGCGGCAACTCCGTCAGCGAAAACATTGGAGTAAAACATCTTATGAACGTGAAATCCGTCGCGGAACGCCGCGAAAATATGTATTGGTACAAAGTACCTTCCAAAATCTACTTTAAACGCGGCGCGCTCTCGCAGGCGCTGGCGGAACTTTCCGACAAGCACCGCGCCTACATCATCACCGACAAAACGATGGAACAATTGGGTCATGTGCGCGCGGTAGCCGACGTATTGGAAAGCCTGAATATCAAATTCCGCGTATTTTCCAACGTACTGCCCGACCCGAATATTTCCAACGTGCAGGAAGCGTTGAACATCGCCAATTCCTGGCAGCCGGATATGATCATCGCCTTGGGTGGCGGATCGGCCATTGACGAAGGAAAAATGGTTTGGCTGATGTACGAAAACCCGGATACCAGCTTTGAAGATATCGCGATGCGCTTTATGGATATCCGCAAACGTATTTATGCGGCGCCGCCTTTGGGCAAGAAAGCCGTGATGGTAGCGATCCCGACCACCTCCGGAACGGGTTCTGAAGTTACGCCGTTTACCATCATCACCGACGAAAAGACCGGTACGAAATACGCCATTACGGATTATGCCTTAACGCCCGATATGGCTATTATCGACCCGGAATTCGTGCTCAATATGCCCAAATCGTTGACGGCTTTCTCCGGCTTGGACGTGCTGACCCACGCCATTGAAGCCTATACCTCCGTGTTCGCCACGAACTTTACGGACGGGCAGGCGCTGGAAGCGATGCGCTTGGTGTTTAAATACTTGGAAAAATCCTACACCAACGGCGCCAAGGACATCAACGCCCGCGAAAAAATGCACTACGCGGCTACCATCGCCGGTATGGCGTTTGCCAACGCGTTCTTGGGCTTGTCGCACTCGATGGCGCACAAATTGGGCGCTATGTACCACGTACCGCACGGCTTGGCCAACGCGTTGCTCCTTTCCTATGTGATTGAGTTCAACGCCACAGATAAACCGACCAAGCAGGGCTTGTTCCCGCAGTACAAATATCCGTTTGTGAAAGGCCGCTACGGCAAAATTGTGGACTTCCTGCTCCCCCACAACAAATTGGGCGACGATAAGGACGCCAAAGTGCAGAAACTTATTGATATGGTGGAAGAGTTGAAACACAAACTCAACATCCCCCGCTCTATCAAAGAATACGGCATCCCGGAAAAAGAATTCCTGGACAACCTGGATAAACTTTCCGAGCTCGCCTTCGACGACCAGTGCACCGGCGGCAACGCCCGCTATCCGTTAATCAGCGAAATCAAGGACTTGTACTTGAAAGCCTACTACGGTGAACCGGTCAAACACAAAGCCAAATAAGCTTTGCCAACTTGCAAAACAAAACCCCCGGCTTTAAGCTGGGGGTTTTTATTGCTATTTCCAAAAAGCAAACTATTTTAAAGCATACACGGTGGGAGTACCCCCCGCTACACCTGTAAAATAATTGTAAGTTTCTCCCGTAATTTGCGTCCCACCCATACTTTTACAAACTTGGTTGGCTACTTTATTGGTACTCAAAGCCAAACAGCGGCGCGCGCCGGGGTGAGCGGAATTTTCCAGCCAAATCACGTACCCTAATTTGACCTGCTTGTTAATCCCCGTTACATTTTGCGTACCACCATCAAAAACATCAAAAATAACACCATTTGCGCAGGTTGCCACACTTAGGGTGCCGCCTAAACTACAGCCGGCGGGAATATCTACATCCAATTTAGTAATGTCCCCGTCAAAACTGCCATTAGCCAAAAAGGAAACATCCGCCGCGTCGGCCAAAGCTTTCGTGGTTGGTATTAAAGCACTAAAACGGCTTTTGGCGACCGCCACCTGATACTGCGGCAACGCCACCGCCGCCAAGATACCGATAATTAAAACCACTACTAATAGCTCTATTAGCGTAAATCCGGCGTTTTTCCCTGCCGGGAGGGTTTTTTGATAAATTTTGGTCATAGCCAAAATTTATCAAAAAAAAACAAATCAAGGGCCAAAGCTTGGCCTCCCAACTCTATGCCCGTTAGCACGACTGGTTGGGCCACACTATTCCCGTAATGTCGCGCTCTTGCGCCCCCTTCTTTGGTACTTTTTCCCGCCGGGAAAAGTATGTCTCTTCCGGGGAGTGATTGAGGTTGCCATTCCCACATAATACACCCCGGGAGTTTACCCGGGGTGTATCTTTTAACCATTCCCATTAAAAATTCATTGTTTTGCAGAAGGCTTTACCTTTATCTGTTTTGCCTTCGCATGTACGCTCATTAGGAGCAGTAGGATGTACACTAAAATTAATGATATAGATATAATCCGCATCTTTATTGCAAGTATTCCAATCGGTAGCTCCAGGGCAATATACCAAACGAATATCTCCCTGAGTTGCCTTTTCTCCATCTGAAGAAAGCAAATCGATCATAAAGTGCTTATCGCATTTCATCACAGAAGTATTTTCCACAATGGATCCGCCAGAAACAGCACTTTGGCATTGATTAAACGACACATCTAAATTATCAAAGTGCGAAGAGTATTCCCCATTGGCCAGATAATATGCTTCGCTGGCTTTGACTACGGCTTCCGCGGTTTGGATAGCATTGATAGCGCGAGATTTCATTACCGCTTTTTCATACTGCGGCAAGGCCACCGCCGCCAAAATACCGATAATTAGGACGACAACGAGCAGTTCGATTAAAGTAAAACCCTTTTCCATTAAAAACTCCTTAGCAAGTTGATTTTAGAGCTTAATTACAGTCTAATAATTAACAGCCCGAAAATCAACGCTAGGCCCAGTGTATCAAAAAAAAAAAACAAATCAAGGCCCAGAGCCTGGGCTCCCCACTCTTTGCCCGCTAACACGACTGGTTGAGCCACACTGTTTTTGGAATACCGCGCTCCAACGAAACGGCACCTTGCCGGGGGCAGGCACTCTATGCCCACTAACTCGACTAGTTTAAGCCACACTGTTTCTGTACTGTCGCGCCCTTACGCAACGGCCCTTCCAGGCCCCCTTGCCGGGGGCGCTGACTCAAACAGGGCCCTGCACCAAAATTGCCCGCAACCGCCGGCGAATCGCCCAATTAGCCCCCTAAAATCCAATTTGATATAATACCTGTATGGGATTGGAAGAAATTGAAGAAAAAGAGTATTTTTCTATCGGGGATGTCAAACGCATTACCGGCGTGCCGGAGTATTCCGTGCGCTATTGGGAAGCCGAATTTGGCCTCATCCGCCCCATCCGGCTGGAAAGCGGACACCGCCGCTATACGAAGGCCGACGTTTATACCATCCTAAAAATTAAAGATTTAATTTATAAGCACAAGCTGACGCTGGAAGGCGCCAAAAAACAGCTCTCCAAGTATCAATTCCCCGCGGCCGGCGGCAATGAAAAGCCCCGCACGGACATCAAACTTCTGACGGAAATTAAAGAAACGCTGGAAGATTTGTTAAAAGAATGATAAAA
>CALVFE010000004.1 GCA_944326765.1 uncultured Elusimicrobiales bacterium
TGGCATGGGCGACGTGGGATACTGCACCGTTGCCGTCCATAGCAACTAGTTTAGCCATAATAGAGAAGTCTCCTTTTTGCGTAAATTAAAACGGTCTTTCTGCGCATATCAAATGCGCCAGCCCGGAGGGATACTCCGGCCTGTATATATTGTATAACTTTGGTCTGTATTTGGCAAACGGTTACTTACCGGGCGGTAAATAAAAATAATGCATTAAAAATGCTGGGGAAGCCGTTTGGGTTTTTAAAAAAGGAAGTTCGGGCTTTCTCCGACGTGCTAAGATTTTTTTGCGGAGAAAACACTTGACTTAAAGTTTACTCTAACTGCTACAATAATCTACAAACCGCCCCAAAAGTGCGGTTTGGAGAAAGAGGAGGAAAAATGAAACACTTCAGCCTATTGGCTTTTGTTTTTGCGGGCGTTTTGTTGTCTGCGTGCGGCGCTAAGGAAACCGTACCTGCTCCAGCTGCGGAGCCGGCGGCCAAGTCGGTCGTTTATTTTACCGAGGATATCAGCCCCGAAGGGTTGGTGAAAATTTACGATAAAATTTCCGAAAATGTAACCGGAAAAGTGGCTATTAAAGTGCATACGGGCGAGCCGCACGGCCCTAACATTATTCCGCGCGATATGGTCAAAGCGCTCCAGCAGCACATTCCCAACAGCAATTTAGTGGAGACCAATACGCTCTACGAAGGCGGCCGCCATACCACGGAACTGCATCGTCAAACCATTAAGACAAACGGTTGGGATTTTTGCGAAGTGGATATTATGGACGCCGACGGTGCGGTAATGCTGCCCATCAAAGGCGGCAAGCATTTTAAGGAAATGTCCGTGGGCAAAAACTTGTTAAACTACGATTCTATGGTCGTATTGACCCATTTTAAAGGGCATACGATGGGCGGTTTTGGCGGTTCGCTTAAAAATATCGCCATCGGCTGTGCGGACGCCAAAGTGGGCAAAGCCATGCAGCACGGCAGCCAAGGCAGCGACCTCTGGCGCGCCAATAAAGAACTGTTTATGGAAAATATGGTGGAAGGCGGCAAAGCCGTAACCGATCATTTCGGCAAAAACATTGTATATATCAATGTGCTTCGCAATATGTCGGTAGACTGCGACTGCGCCGGCACTTCCGCCGCCGAACCCAAGACCCGCAATGTAGGCATTTTGGCTTCTACCGATATTTTGGCGGTAGATCAGGCTTCGGTGGATATGGTATATGCTTTGCCCGATGAAGAATCTCACGATTTAAAAGAACGCATTGAATCGCGCAAAGGACTTCACCAGCTTACCTATATGAAAGAAATGGGTATGGGCAACAACGAATATGAATTGATTCAATTAGACTAAGTTTGCAGCCGATCGAAAATAACCGCCCGCTGTTTGCAGCGGGCGGTTGTTTTCGGATATTTTTTTGTTATACTAATATTTAGGTTTTATTTCATAAAAAGGAGATTTCCGCATGAAACAGGGTTTTACATTAATTGAATTGATGGTGGTGGTGCTTATTATTGGTATTTTGTCTGGGATTGCTTTGCCCCAATATCAGCGATCCGTGGAAAAAGCTCGTACGGCGGAGGCGATGCTGACAACTAAAAATATTGTAGATGCCGCCGCCATTTATGCCACCACTTACAGGCAATGTCCGGGATCTTTGTCGGATCTGGACATTAAGGTAAATCCCAATACTAAAAACTGGAACTTTGGTTTAACCAAGGAAGGAGAACGAAATTGCGGAGCAACGGTTTCTCCTACACAAGGAACCGCTTTTACCGCGGCGCGTATTTTGGTTAAAAATTCTGCTACTTCCCCTTCCAAATTCGACACGGGAACGATGTATTGGCATTGTACAAGCGGTTCTTGTACCGAATTTTTTACGATGATTAACGTACAGCCCATTTCCGGGAGTACCGTTTATTATCAGTGATTTAAATGTTGTTTTATTTCCCCGTCCGATACGGACGGGGATTTTTTATATCTGGTTGAATGAAGATCTTTTCCAATCGGGTAAACGAAAAAATCGCCAAATAAAGATGGTCTTTTCGCCTTTTAAAAGGAGCTTCTTCCATAAAATGTTTAGCCGCGGATGTCGTATCCTTTTTAACCTCTTGTAACGAAAAAGGGGCGAGCATAGTTTTGGGAGGAGCAAATTTATATAATCTAATTATGTCTATAAACCAATGGATTTGTTCCGTTCGTCCGCTGTGTGTAATTTACGAAACGCTGCGCTGGCTGTGGCATAAAATTTTCTTTTTTATCCGCACCCATACCCCCGTGTGGTACCGTTTTGACAAAAAACATCAGCCGGGCGAACCCGTAAGGGAAACCTTGCCTTTGGATCACAATTGGTACCGCATCTGCCGCCCGCTTTACCGGCATGAACACGTCTATTACGATTTAGACAAAGCCTTGCAAGTAAATCCAAACGTAAAAGGGGTGGCGCTGATCTTTTTTATGGGGATAGGCGACTACCTCTATACAACACCAATGTTGGCAGCACTCAAGAAAAAATACGCGAAATTGCCTTTTTATGCCTATGTCGGCGCACAGTTTGACCGCAACAACTCTCCGTTGGTTGGCAAACTTCTTTCGGAGAATCCTCATTTTGAAAAAGTTTTTTATTTTAACGGTACCCGACATCCGCTGATTTGGAAAAATTATAATTACGAACAAGCCTTTAAAGATATTCCCGACGGTTTTTTGGCGGTTCCTGTGTATTATGATTACGGCGTACATGTGCCGCACCGCGTAACGAGTTTGTTTGAAACTTTTTCGCTTCCCGTTCCGCAAGAAACGCCCGCCCCTCGAATGTATTTTCCGCAGACGGTGGCTCCTGTGGTGGAAGATTATTTGACACGCGTACGCAAGGGAGTGTGCGGTAAAAAAGGGATTGTGTTTCTGCAACTGGATTCCCGCGGTTCTAACTACGTCTATCCGCAGATGAAAGCGCTGGCCTCCGGGCTGATAAAAGAAGGTTATTTTGTGATGAGCGTTACGAAAGGCGGTCCTGTTGAAAACCCGGATTATCTGGAAGTGGATATTAAAAAACTCGCCATCAACCAAACTTGGCAGCTGTTGGCTATCCTCAAACAAGAGTATCCGCTGTATGTGATAGCGGTAAACTCTGTATTCTGGGCGGCTTCGGCCGGACTGGGACTTCCCAATTTAGGACTTCAGCACTGGATAGACAAGAAAGTGCATAACCTGTGGTATCCCAATATAGAAGTGGTTACGAATTATATTTATCCGCTTTTGCCGCGGGGAAAACAAATTTTTGCCCCGCCTGAAAGTTATACGCAGCATAATAAAAAAATCATTGATTACAAACCCGATTGGGTCGTCAAATGGTTTAAAGAAAAGTTTGAAAAATAAAAAAAGGGCTTCTTTTAAGAAGCCCTTTCAAACGGGTACATTATTCGTATTTGTTATAGCTGACTATCTGCTCGAACGATTCGCGCGGCCGCGGGGCGGGTTCTTCGTCGGGATAGCCTACGGCGATTAAATGTTCGATTTTTTTGCCTTTGGGGAGGTGGAAAAATGCTTCGGCCTTATCCGAATTTAACCACCCGATCCAGCAGGTTCCCAACCCCAAATCGTGTGCACGCAGTACAAAATGTTCTCCGGAAATGCCTTGATCTACCAAATAAAATTCCGTACGCCGAAAGAAATTGCCGATCCGGCTGGTAAAAGAGCCTTTATCCGATACGGCGGCAATCAGAACGGGGGCTTTTTCGGCAAATTTGGTCATCGCATATACGCCCGAAAAAACTTCTTTGCAGAAGGCTTCTTTTACTTTTGGATCGTCAATCACAATGTAGTGCCACGGCTGCGAATTACACGCCGACGGTGCCAATCGGGCGGCTTCTAAACATTCGTTTATTTTCTCCCGCTCCACAGGTTTATCTTGATATTTGCGCACGCTGCGGCGTGCTCTGATTACGTCCATTAATTCCATAAATCGGCTTCCTCTGTTTCTTAAAGATAAAAATATATTACCAAATTGCCCGTTTGTTTTTATAAAATAACTGTATTATGCAATTTACAAAATATACAGGACTTGGAAACGATTTCGTCATTGTTGACGGAAAAACCGCTCGGAATGTGCAAGATCCTTTCGCACTTTCTCGGAAAATTTGCGATCGGCATTTCGGGGTGGGAGCAGATGGATTGGTGCTTCTGTTGCCTTCTCAGACGGCCGATATGCGTATGCAAATTATTAATTCGGACGGCAGCGAGGCCGAAATGTGCGGCAATGCCACGCGGTGTGTAGCGCTTCATCTGTACCGCCGGGGAATCGTCCGGAAAAAACAGATTTCTTTGGAAACGCTGGCGGGCATTATTCATACCGATATCATAGACGAGATAAACGGTATGGTGCGGGTGGATATGGGCGTGCCGCGGCTGACGCGGGGGGAAATCCCGATGACGGGGATCTCCAGCGATCAGGCGGTAAACGTAGCCTTGCGGGCGTGCGGCACGGAATTTTGCGGTACGGCGGTTTCTATGGGAAATCCGCATTTCGTCATTTTTGTAGAAAATGCTGAAAAGGCGCCGTTGGAGGTGTGGGGGCCTGCCTTGGAAACCCACGATGCTTTCCCGCGCAAAACAAATGTGGAATTTGTACAGGCGCTAAATGGCCATACCGTGCGTATGCGCGTGTGGGAGCGCGGGGCGGGGATTACCAAAGCTTGTGGAACCGGGGCTTGCGCTACTGCGGTGGCGTGCGTTCTTAATCATAAAACGGGAAATACAGTAACCGTAAAGTTAGACGGCGGCGATCTGACGATCGAATGGCCGGCAGGAAAAAATATCTTTATGACCGGTCCGGCGACGGAAGTGTTTACCGGAGATTATAAGGGGGAAGTATGACATTGTTAAATGAAAATTATTTAAAATTACCAGGCAGTTATCTTTTTTCCACCATTGCTAAACGCGTGGCGGCTTACAAGCAAGAAAACCCCGGCAAACAAGTAATCAGCTTGGGCATCGGCGATGTATCCCGTCCGTTGGTGCCGGCCGTAGTGGAGGCGTTGCATAAAGCGTCTGACGAAATGGGGCGCGCCGAAACATTTCGCGGCTACGGACCGGAACAAGGGTACGCTTTTTTGCGGGAAGCGATTTTAAAACATGATTATTTGGATCGGGATATTCCACTGGAAGCCGATGAAATTTTTGTCAGCGACGGCGCCAAAAGCGATGTAGCTAACTTCCAGGAATTGTTTGACGTTTCCTGCAAGGTGGCTTTGCAGGATCCGGTTTATCCTGTTTATTTGGATACCAACGTGATGGCCGGCAGAACCGGCGGTTTTGAAAATGGCCGTTTTGGCGGGATCGTGTATTTGCCGTGTACGGAAGAAAACAATTTTATCCCGCAATTTCCAAAAGAACGGGTGGATTTGGTATATTTGTGTTCCCCCAATAACCCCACCGGATCCGCTATGACGCGCCCGGAGTTAAAAAAATGGGTGGATTGGGCGACCGAAAATAACTGCATCATTTTGTACGATTCCGCTTACGAAGCGTTTATTACCCAGCCGGATGTACCCCATTCCATTTATGAAATCCCGGGTGCGCAAAAAGTAGCGGTAGAGTTTCGCTCCTTTTCTAAAACGGCTGGTTTTACCGGTACGCGCTGCGCTTATACGGTGGTTCCAAAAGCTTTGCAAGTTTTTGACCGTGCAGGCAAACCTCATTGCTTAAATGCTCTGTGGCTGCGCCGGCAGACAACTAAGTTTAACGGCGTGCCTTATGTGGTGCAGCGAGCGGCTGAGGCAGTCTTTTCCCCTTTAGGCCAAGCCCAAATTCAAGCGGTCATCAAAGGATATCAGGAAAATGCACAAGTGATTTTGCAGGCACTCCGGTCGGCCGGATTGATCGCCTTTGGCGGAGTCAATGCTCCCTACATCTGGCTTAAAACGCCTAAAGGAGTGGATTCCTGGGCATTTTTTGATAAGCTGCTTGCGGAAGCTTGCGTGGTAGGAACGCCCGGCGTAGGATTCGGCGCTTGCGGAGAAGGATATTTCCGTTTGACCGCGTTTAATACCCCGGAACTTACGCAGGAAGCCGCCCGCCGGATTGCGAATCTGAAGTTTTAATTGATGGAGGCTCGGTTTTAAGGGAGGATATATGAATGAAAAAAGAATAATCGGTTTCAACCGAGGTTTTACTTTGATAGAACTCTTGACGGTTGTGTTAATTATCGGGGTGTTGACGGCCATTGCTTTGCCGAATTATACGCGTTCTATTGAGCGTGCACGGGCGGTGGAAGCTATGAGCGGGTTAAAAGCGCTTAATGATGCCGTCTATGCTTATGCGGCCGGCCGTTCGGGGAGTGATACTTGCCCTACTTCGTTTAATAAACTGTCTGTTTCTTATCCGGGGGAGATGAATGCGGATAAAACCAAAATCACAACCAAGGATTTTGAATTTACGCTTAATTCTGCGACCAATGCTATTATTCCGGGAACGGACTGCCCCGGGATTACCGCAAAGCGATTGGGTGGCACCAAATATGATTACGTCATTTGGAATCCTTATGTGCGCGGTACGGCGGGGAAAGGAGCTTCTCTGGCGTGTACCAGCGAAACGGCAGCCAGTATTGCTATCTGCCAATCCTTGGACTTATATACGGCGGGTGTAAAGCCTTATTAAGATTGGATTTTCCGACTAACAAAATACCGGAAAGTATTGTGCTTTCTGGTATTTTTATATGTTTCTGCCAATCCATTCAAAATATATTTGAGATTTACAGCAAATCAAAAAGTCTTTTCTGACGCTGGGAAAAAGTAAGAACGGTAAAATTGAAAACCCCCGGGTCTAAAAGAACCCGGGGGATAAATTTATAGGATTTATTTGTTTGCCGGTACGCCGCCCGTTAAATCTTTAATGGCGGCTACCGCTCCCAGTACATTAGAAGCTTCGTAGGGCATATAGATAATTTTGTTATCTTTGCCTTCCGTCATTTTGGTCAGGGCTTCAATGTATTTGAGTGAAATCATATAACTGGCCGGGTTGGAGGACTGCGCCACTGTACTCGCTACAATTTTGACGGCTTCCGCTTCCGCCTGTGCCACTTTGATTTTAGCTTCCGAGATACCTTCCGCTTCCAAAATGGCGGCCTGCTTCATCCCTTCCGCTTTTTTGATTTCGGATTCACGCACGGCTTCCGCCTTTAAAATCTGGGCCGTTTTTGTACCTTCCGCTTCCGTTACCATCGCGCGGCGGTCGCGTTCGGCTTTCATTTGTTTTTCCATCGCTTCGCGGATTCCGGCCGGGGGGATAATATCCTGTAATTCCACCCGGTTCACTTTTACGCCCCATTTGTTGGTGGCTTCATCTAAAATAACCTGCAGTTTGCTTTTGATGATTTCACGCGAAGTAAGCGTTTGATCCAAATCCATTTCGCCCGTAATATTTCTTAACGTCGTCTGGGTAAGCTTTTCAATGGCGGTGGGCAGCGATTCTACCTTGTAGGCGGCATTGACGGGGTCGGTAATCTGGAAATATAACAGCGCATTGATTTCAATGCTGACGTTATCTTTGGTAATAACGCTCTGGCGCGGCAGATCATACACCGTTTCACGCATATCAATTACGGCGCGCATTTCCGTAACCGGTACCGAGCGTACCCGGCCGGTTCCGTCCATATAGTCGCGGTTTTCGCGCCATTGCATCAGATGCGGTTTATCCATGACGGGAATAATCCAGTTTATGCCGGGGGTAAGGGTTTCCAGATATTTGCCGAAACGTTCTATAATAACGACTTGTGCCTGTTTTACAATAACAATTCCTTTTGCGATGATAACGATGATAAAAACGATAAACGCCGCCAGAAAAAGCATGCCTAATTCATTGATTTCCATGGTTATTCTCCTTATATATTTTGGTATTTTTGACGTGAAATTATTTTTCGCGTACGGTAAGCGTTACCCCGTCGAGTTTTTCCACAATGCATTCCGTACCGGCGGACAAAGGTTTATGGGAGGTGGCTTTCCAGCTTTCTCCGCTTACTTTTACCCGCCCCGTATTTTGAACGGGATCGATAGGGGTTTCCACTACGGCCATTTTTCCGATTACATCTTCCGCGGGAGTTTTGACCTGTTTTGCCTTGGAATATAAATGACGCCGCGCAAAGGGACGGATTCCTACCCATGCGGCGGCGGATATTACGGCAAATAGCGCAACCTGCCCCCAAAGGCCTACTCCCAGCCAGGCCGCCAGCGAAGCGCCAGCCAAGCCCAATCCTAAACAAGCCAGCGAAAATTCCATCGTAAACATTTCCCCGATGAAACAGCCTACGGCCAGAATCAACCATATATAGTAATTCATCTGTCCTCCCGGATTATCCTTTCAGAATTTCCAGATATTCTCTTAAATATTTTAATCGCCGTTCGTCCCGCAGTTTGTTAAGCACATAAATCATATTGGCAATAAACCGCCGAATAATTTGGCGGGAAGAAAGCGGCGTAAGAAATTCGTCATTCCATTCAATGTGGCGTGTTTGAATATAACGACGGCAGTCCGCTTCGGTCAAAATTTTGCCATTATCTAACGGATCAATGAATAAAATTTCCGGATAGGAAGATTTACGCATATTTACTAATACCCGGCCGGCTAAATCTACCAGCGCTATATCCATGCCGTAACGCTGCCCTAAACATACATACAGACACGCTACGCACAAACTGGATCCGGATCGTTTGCGAAGAAAACGGGTAAATGAAATATCTCTCACGTCAAGATTGGTTTGTAAGGCGGTGATTCCTTTGATGGAAAAGAAATAATGCCCCATGGCTGCGGCAATTTCCGCATAGTTTTTAGCGTTTAATAAAATGGGGCGTAAATCGGTAGCCATTTTGTCTAAGGGCGCGGCGATATCCCCCCGGGCGGTTGTGGGGGAGGTGAATTTGGACACCAGGGACAGCCCTTCTTCCAAATCGGGATTGATTTTCGCCGAAAAACGGGCCAACGCGTGGGAAAGATCTTCCCAGCAGATTTCTTCTAACGTGTTTAGGACGGCGCGTGGGGCGGAAGTTTGGAATTCTTCCTCCATAATGCGCTGCACTTGGTTGGGATTGTTTTTGATTGCGTCAGCCAACGCGCTTTTTAATACCGAGCCGTAGTTTTCCGATTCGGTTTCTAAAAGTTTAATCAGCGCTCTAAGTTCTTCCTGCCCTAATGTTTGCATATTTAAAAGATAGCAAATTAGCTTATTTTTGGCTACTGTTTTTTGAGGGCATTTTTAAGACGGGAAAAAAAATTCGGTAACAAAAAAACGGGGTCTGTTTAGACCCCGTTTTTGTTTCCATTGGAAAAAGTTTTATTGCAAATCTTTTTCGTTAGCGGTAATTTGCAGCACGACGCGGCGGTTTTGGGCGCGGCCTTCCGCCGTGGCGTTGCTGGCAATCGGGTTGGAGGAACCGTAGCCTACATAAGTGATGCTCATGGTTTTTAAACCGCTGCCCAACAAAAAGTCATAAACGGCTTTGGCGCGTTGGGTAGAGAGTTTATTGTTGATGGCATCGGAACCGGTAGAGTCCGTATATCCTTGTACGACGATGCGGTTTTTCGGATATTTTTTCAGGACTCTGTTTAAGTCCGTGAGGGTCTGCATAGAAGCAGGCGTCAGTTCCGAACTGCCCGTGGCAAACAAAATATCGTTTTTCAAGTAAACCTGAATGCCGCTGTCCGATTTTACCACTTCGGCAATGGCGGCCAATTCTTTGGCTTGCTTGTCATAATAGTTGCCCAGCAGGCTGCCTGCGGCTAAACCGGCCAACGCTCCGTAAATGGCGCCGGTTTCACTTTTGCCGCCGGTGTTATTGGCAATGATAGCCCCCGCGGCTGCGCCTACTGCAGCTCCGCCGGCGGCGCCCCAAGCGGTTCTCTTACCGGGGGTGGTGCAGGCTGTACCTAGTAAGGAAACAGCCATACAAAGTAAAATAACTTTTTTCATTTTGTTTTTTCTCCTTGTAAAATTAGATACCTACATTTTACTTTTTTTTCCCGAAAGGGGAAGATCTATTTTGCGTTCGCAGTGCGGGGGTAGGCGGGCAATCTGCTGCCGTCATACGACATTTTATTGCCAAAAATCCAGTCGTGTTAGAGAATAAAGCAGTCGGGCTTTCCTTTTTTCTTCATCAGTTCGCGGTAAAGGCGATACACTGGTTTTCCGAGTTTGGGGTGTATATAATCGGACAAAATATAAGAGAGCGGTTTTAATACAAATTCCCGTTCTTGCAGCCGCGGGTGCGGTATGAAAAGAGGATACTTCTCATCGTCTTGAAAAAGGACTTGGTCGTCATAAAACAAGATGTCCAGATCAATCACGCGCGGGCCATTTTTAAAGGTGGGGGTGCGCCCCAGTCGGGATTCCAATGCCTTTAGTTTTTTAAGCAAGGCCATCGGTTCATACGGGGTGCTTAAAATTAACACGGTGTTGATAAAATCCGCCTGTTCGGTAAAACCTTCCGGCTTGGATACAATATAGGGCGCAATTTCTTTTACCGTGCCTAAAGCGGACAGCGCTTCCACGGCGCGGTCTATATTTTCCTTGGCGGGGGGGATATTGCTTCCTAAGGCGAGGACGGCTTGCGGCATTATTCTTCCCCTCGGTATTCAATCCATCGGTCGGCTTCCTCGCCTACTTTTACGCTGTATAGATGCGGAAGACGCTCTTTTAACCGGTTGTACATCCACACGCACAACGCTTCGGTGGTGGGCTGGGGTAAAAAAGACCCCAAGTCGCTGCCTTCCAAACGGGATTCCAATTCTTTTTTAAATGTGTCTGCCAGTTGGCGGAAATCAATCAGATATCCTTCGGCATTAGTCGGACCATAGAAAGTAATTTCATAATGAAAAGTATGCTCGTGTACTTCTTCGGATAAAGTGCCGTTGTGTCCGTGCCGTGCCGTAAAACGGCCGCATTGGGTTAAATAAACTTTGCTCATCGGGAAGACTCCAATTCTTGATAAAAATCCATTATTTTTCGGGTTTCTTTTACGTCGTGAACGCGCAACAGGTCCGCCCCGCCTTGCAGCGCTACCAGATTGGCGGCTAAGGTTTGGGCCTTGCGCTTGGGGGGAAGCTCGCGCTTTTGTGCCAAAAACGTTTTGCGCGATAATCCCACCAGCATACGTACGCCTAAATCTTTAAAAAAAGACAGATGTTTTAACAGTTCGTAGTTTTGTTCGCGTGTTTTGGCAAAGCCAAATCCTACGTCTATAATGACGTTTTCTTTGGGCAGGCCGCAGGCAACCGCTTCTTGTATTTTGTTTGCCAAAAAGGATTTCACTTTTTCCAGTAAATTTTGGTAATCGGTCAGCGTTTGCATCGTTTGCGGCGTTCCGCGGGTGTGCATCACCACGATTTGCGCGTTAAAATCACGCACCAATTTAAACATTTCTTTATCGGGCGTACCGCTGACGTCGTTAATAATGGCGACGCCGGCTTTTAGGCCTTCCAACGCGACCGGGATTTTGACGGTGTCCAGCGATACGGGAATTTGCGGCCATTGTTTTCGCGCCGCTTGGATAAGCGGCAAAACGCGTCGGATTTCCTCTTGGGCGCTGACGGGAGTGGCATTCGGGCGGGTAGATTCACCGCCAATGTCAAAGATATCCGCGCCGGACTGGGCGTAATCCCTGCATTTGGCGAGCAGCGAGGCCAGATTGTTTTGCGGATCTCCATCGTAGAACGAATCGGGCGTTGCGTTGATAATTCCCATCAAAAGCGGTTTTGACATAGCGGTTTCCCTGCTAAGGCGCATTATTTAATCATTTCTAAAAATTCGTTGCGCACTTCCATTTTTTTGAAAGCGCCGCGGATGGCGCTCGTTACCATAACCGCGTTGTGTTTTTCAATGCCGCGCGAGCTGATGCACATATGCTTGGCTTTGCACACCACCATTACGCCGTGCGGCTGGAGCGTTTCCATTAAACTGTCGGCAATTTGGGCCACCAGTTTTTCCTGGATCTGCAGCCGGCGTGCAAACACTTCCACCAACCGCGCCAGTTTGGAAATGCCCAACACGCGGCCTTTGGGCAGATACCCGATGCTGATTGTACCAAAGAACGGCTGCAAATGATGTTCGCAGGTGGAATAAAATTCAATGTCTTTGAGTACCACCATTTCTTCGCAAGATCCTTCCGTGAAGGTTTTTAATACGTCTTGCGGTTTCATCTGGTAGCCGCCAAAAAGTTTTTTCCAGCTTCTTACGATGCGGTGGGGGGTTTCCAGCAATCCTTCGCGTGCGGGATCATCGCCGATATAGGCTAAGATTTCGCGCAGGTTATTTAAAATTTTTTCTTCGCTTAGCGAATGTTTGCCAGTTTGTGCGTTTGCAGGCTGAGCCGCGCGGACGGGTAATTTTTTAGCAGTTTTACGCATAGGTCAATGTTCTCCTGTTTGTTGCTTTCGGGCTGCAGATAAATTTGGGTTTTTGCGTTTTCATACGCATAGTACTTTTCCAGATCTTTTAAATCGGTGTCTTGTCCTACGACAATTTTGATCACGTCCGCCTTTTTTAACATTTCCGGGCTGACGTATTTTTTAGGCGATACGCATACAAAATCGGCGCGGCTGACGTCCGTGTCAATAGAACCGTTGGTTTCCAGATGCACCTGGTAGCCGGCGTCTTTTAATAGGGCGATTAAAGCTGGCAGATCTTGTTCGCTGGGTTCGCCGCCGGTAATAATAACGGTTTTGGCAGGCCAGACGGATAACTCTTGGAGTAGGGTTGGCCCGTTTGTTTGTTTGCCTTCGCGGGCGGCGTATTTCGTATCGCAAAACGGGCAATTCATCGAGCAGCCTGCCAACCGCACAAACACAGCGGGCATGCCCGTGTGCTTGCCTTCGCCTTGGATAGAATAAAAAATTTCGTTAACCTTCCACGACGGCTGCAGCATTGTCGCTCTCCCAGATTTCCAGCGTTTTCAGTTTTAAATTTTGTTTTTTTAGTTCCGCGCCGATTTTTTGAAACAAGTATTGGGCTAAATTTTCGGCCGTCGGGTTTTCTACCCAGTCGTTCAAAAATTGATGATCGGGCAGATTATCGTCCAGCAGCTTTTTGATGACTTTAAAATCGCATACCATTCCGTCGGGGCGTACGGTGCCTTCTATTATAAAGACCGCTTTCCAGGTGTGTCCGTGCAGATCGTGGCAGGGACCGTTGTAATGCGGCAGGCGGTGGGCGGCACTAAAAGAACGAATGAGTTTAATAAGCATTTATTTTTCCTCCGGCAGGGTGTTAAAAATTTGCTGTATGTAGATAATGCATAAAATAACCTGGGCAAACGTAAAGAGGGGAATAGTTACCCATAAACGTATATACCACAGCGCACATAACGGCCCCAACATAAAAAACGCCCATTTCAATATAATGCTTCGCGGCAGATGGGAACGATAAAACAATTTAAAAAACAGACCGGTTGCCCCGGCAATACAAAATCCGAACAGCATCATGATGGGAATAGCGAACAACGAAGTTAAAAACGCAACTGCTCCCATTGCGCCGGAAAGAATGTCTTTTTCTTTTTCCAGATTTTCTTGTGAGGAAACAAACGTCAACGTGGAAGGAAGTTCCGTTTGCTGTACGGCGCCGGAAGAAGGCATATAGGCCTTGTTGCCGGATACCAATAAAAGGGTGTTGGATTCAATCATTTCTTCGTTTGTAGGAGGCGTTTTTAAAGATGCGTCAAATACAATTTTAAAATCGCTTTGCGGTACCGAAACGGATACAGGTGCTTGAGGAGAGGTTAAAACGCCTTTTTCGAAGGAAACTTCTGGGAAATTTTTTAGAAAAACAGGCAGGTTTTCGTTAATATAAGCGTTGGAAAAAAAATAAAAAACAATTAAGGACAGCATAAACAAATAAATACCGAAAGCCGCCATCTGCCTGGCGGAAGCAAAAGCCAGCCGATGATAAAAACGGAAAGAAAAAATAGTTTTTAGATGAAGCAAAAACATACTTCTATTATAGCAATTTGATTCGTTTTCCACCGGTACGTGTTAGGAACGGGACTCGGCGGCTGTTGGGGCGGATTTCGGGGCGTTTTTATTTTCACAGGAAATTTGGGCACCTAAAAAGAAAATTTGATTTTTCTTAAAAACACACGAAAGCTTTTGAGAGCGGGCAGATCCGTCGATCGCCGGAGTGAGCGGTTTTAAACAGGCGATGCGCGTGCAGGAATAGGTTTCGCCGCACTGCGGAAAAGAGGAGGAGGGGAAATTAGAAATAAACCAAGAAAAGTCCAAATTGTAATTAAGCGATTTTAGAAAATTTTCGCACGTCATTTCTTCTTCAAAGGTGCAAAGGGGTTCTGCCGATGATTTTTCCACTGTAACGGTTTGATCCAGCAAGGTGTAGCGTTCGGCGTCTATCGGGTCGCCCTGTACCATATAGACGTCAAAACAGGAATAGCCGGGGGCTTGTTTTTTAGTACAGACAAACCGCTGCAGAATATCGTGGCCGGGGCAGGTGTCTTCCACAAGGGCGGGATCCGTGGACAGGTACTGCGGAGTTTGGCGCACCGTCTGCGGTTTATAATCGTTTTCAGCCGCATATAGTGAAAAAGCGGAGAAAGTGATAACAGCCAAAGAGATAAAAAATTGTTTCATAAAGTTTTCTCCGTTTTTTCATCGTAGCAAATTTTGGAGGCGGTTTTGTCTTTTTGATATGCTTAAAAAGGGTTAGACTGTTCTTCCGTACGCGCGCGAGCGTGCGCGTGTACCCCTGTATATTGCAACTCGGTGCGGAATTTATTAATATATAACCGTGTTGTTCCAATTTCATGCAGACAGAGGGCTTATGTCCAATAATTTTTTCTCGTTTTTTTCAAAAAAAGATGCAGAGGCTGAACAAGTCATCAAGACCTTAACTCCGGAAATGCTTGGTTTTTTGCAGCAATTTCCCACAGCTATTTTATTGCTTAACGCGACAGGAAAAATCGTTTTTGCTAATTCCAGTGCAGCGAGTTTGCTCAATATGGAACTCTCGGAATTTAGCGGTCAGGGAGTTGACCGTTTTGGCCTCACCATGCCGCAGGTGCGTGCTATGGCGGAGGCGAAAGAACCCCAAAAAATGATCATACAGTTGGTAAACCGGCAAGCTGATGCGGTGCATGTCAGCGCCGGGGCGAGTTTTTTGGCTTCTACTCCGTTTATTATGCTTACTTTGGAGGCCGTTCCCCTCTTTAAACAGCTTCGTGCGGAGAAAAACTTTTTGCATTCTATTATAAACAGTTATCCCGTTCCCGTGACGGTACAGAATTTAGCGGGTGTTTGTGTCTTGTGGAATGCTCCGGCTGAAAAGATGTTTGGTTTCAAAGCATCTGAGACGCAGGGCCATTCGGTATATGAATTTTTACCAAAAGAAATTGTTCCCTCCGTTCAACGCTTAGACGGCGAAGTACGGGATAAGCAGCGTTCGCGGGAGAATGTTCTTTTGTCTTACAAAAATACAAAAGGCGAAGAACGTACCCTTTCAGTTACCAAGGTATTGGCTCCAACAGAAGAAAATAAAAAAACTATTCTGACGGTATATGAAGATGTTACGGCGCGGCAGCGTTATGAGCAAGATTTGTTGCAAAACCGCACACTGCTCCGGGCGGTGCTCGATAATGTTCCGTTGGGATTATATACCCGCGATTGTGATAATCAGATGACTTTTTTTAACCGCCAAAGTATGGTCGTGTTGGGGGAAACCGATGTGAAGTGTGTCAATACTCCGCACCCGCATCAGGATACCAGTGTGGTGGCCTTTCACCGCACGCGCGAACAACAGGTGCTTAAAGAAGGAAAAATTAAAGATTATCCGGAAGAACTATATGTGGATCATGAAGGAAATGAGAAAATTCTGCATATGATTAAAGTGCCGCTGATGGATGCGGGGCCAAAACCGTTAGTGTTATCTATCGTGGAGGATATCACCGATCGCCGCCGGCAGGAAAAAGAAATTGCCCGTGCTAACAGTTTTCTGTCGGCTATTGTGCAGAATGCCCCGATTGGTTTGTATGCCCGCGCGTCTGACGGACGTATGCTTTTGCGTAACAAACAGTGTGAAGCCATTTTCGGCGAGGTTTCTGAAAAAGCTTTTGATTCTACCGGTTCCTTGCCGCATGAAACACCGGAGCAGGTGCATGAGTATATTGCCCGGGAAAGAGCTTTGCTCGAAAGCGGCAAAACATTGGATATTCCAGAAGAAGAATATATAACCGGTTCCGGGGAAAAGCGATTGCTGCACATGATTAAAGTGCCCGTAGAAGGAGGCAACGGAGATCCCCAGTTTGTCGTAACGTTGGTGGAGGATATTACCAAAAAGAGAGAACAGGAACGCGCCTTGATCGAGACGAAAAACTTTTTACAAACTTTGTTGGATCAGGTGCCTGTTGCCATTTATGCCCGCGGATTAGATGACAAACTTTCATTTATTAACCGCCGAGCACACGAATTGTTCCCTGATGAAAGAGAATATCAGGCGAAAGATGATTTTTACGGACAGCGTGAAAAAGCCATTTTTAAAGACGGTAAAATTGTGGAATTTCCGGAAGAATGGTACACCACGCTGCGCGGTAATAAAATTTTGCTGCATCTGATTAAGGCTCCTGTGTTCGACAAGGAAGGTAAACCTTTTATGGTACTGACGGTGGCGGAAGATATTACCGAAAAGAAAGCACAGGAAAAAGCAATCATAGATGCCAAAAACTTTTTACAGACGGTTATCAATAACTTGCCGGTTTCCTTATCGGTTAAAGATTACGAAGGGAAGTATATTCTGTGGAATAAAAAGAGTGAAGAACTCTTTGGCGTGATGGCGGAATCCGTGATTGGACGGACCTCTTACCGGGTGGATATCAATAAAGACCAGGCGGAGTTTTTACGCGAAGCGGATTTGCGTGTGTTTGAAAGCAAAAAAGAACAGGATATTCCGCAGGAATTGATTTCTACAGCCAGTGAAGGGGTAAAAATTATGCATACCGTTAAAACTCCGGTGTTTAATATAGACGGTACCCCAAATTGTATGTTGGTCGTTTCGGAAGATATTACCGCTAAAACCAAAATGGAAAAACAAATCCGTGAAGCCAGTGACAAAAACACCTTGCTCGTAGAAAATGCACGGGAAGGTATTGTGATCTTGGAAGACGGAAAAGTAATTTATGCCAACCGGGCTTTATGTCAGATCCTGGGATATGATGACGTAAAAGAAGTAACCGGAAAAAATATTCTGGATATGACGGCGGAAGACCACCGAATGTTTTTGAAAGACAAATATGATGCGGTGCTGTCTGGATCAGATGACGCTTCTTCCGCGATTGATGTGCATTTCTTGAAACAGAATGGCCAGGAAGTAGAGGCCGAGTTTGCGGCGGTGGCGTCTAAGTATTTAGGGCGGCGTATTGTCCTGTGCTTCGTGCGTGATGTAACCAGTTCTAACCGCATGCTGCGTGATGTGAAAACGGAACGGGAATGTTTCCGCGCCGCATTTGAAAAGAGTGTTACACCTGCGTTTATTTTGTCGCATAAGGGATATATCAGCGTGATGAACGAGGCTTGCCGTGCTTTATTTGGTTTTTCGGATACGGATAAAAATTTCTACCGAAATGTCTATATGAAACCGGCTATTTCGCTGTCCGTACGCAAGCAATTGCGGGCGGGAAACCCCACTCATATGGATTATGTGTTCGATTTTGAGCGGGCGGAAAAGATGTTTCCGGGCAGAATGAGCGGAACGGGGAAAATTCCACTTGCTGTCAATTTTGTTCCGATCAATAAACGAGATGCCAAAGACGGAACCGTGGAAGCGGATTATGTAGTGTTTTTAGAACGCAAAGACGACAAAACGGCTTGTCCGCCGCCTGCACCGGTTGTACCGGCCGCTCCTAAACCAAAGGCTCATTCGGTTAAGCGCGTAAAATCGGCTTCGGAAAGCGCCAAGCCCGCGGCGCCGCAGCCGCCGGTTCCTCCGTCGATTGCATTTAGTAAAACCGCTAAGGAAATGCTGATTCTTCCGAACAGTGAACCTTATGTGTTGTGCGGCGAAAATTGGAAAATGGAAGTGTGTAATGATTTGTTCTGTTCTTTATGTCAGCTTTCTGAACAGGAACTGATCGGCCAAGATTTGCGGCGCGTGTTTGATCCTGATTCTCTGCCTCGATTGGAAGAAGATTTGAAGTCTCTTTCAAAAGACGGAACCTTGGCGAACCGGGAATATCACATCAATCTGGCCAGCGGGTTGGAAAATACAGCGGTTCGGCTGACGGCGGTAAAAGAGGCAGATGGACGTTATTTGTTTGTCCTTCGCAATATGGCGTTTCACCGGCAGATCATGAAGATTTTGGAGGAACGTTCCGCCCAGCTCAATGCTTTGCTGGAAGCTACGGACGGGGTTGTTTTCTCGGTTTTATTCGAGAACGGCCGCTTTGGTCATATCGAGCAGAGTAATAAATTCCTTTCCCATAAATTAGGTTATTCGCAGGAAGAGTTGGTGCATATGCCGTTTAAGGATTTGTTCTTCGACAGAGGGCATAATTCTAATCGATGTAAAGAAATACTTTCCAAAGCGCAGGAAGAACTGGCTTTGCAGGGAAAAACGTCTTTTAATCTCTCGGTGCGCAAGAAAGACGGCTCCTCTTTTGAGGCACAGGCAATGGTTACTCTTTTAGATTTGCCCAGCAAAGATGCCGCTTTAGTCGTCATACGCGATTTGGCGGAAACATTAGACGAAGTTTCTAAAACCTCCAAAGAGGCGCAGGAATTAAAAAGCGTGCGTAAAGCGTTGCCGGGATTATATCTGAAAACGGACAGTGATGGCCGGGTGTTGGAAGTTTATTCCAATCTGTCTTATTTTGACAATGCCTTGGCGTCGGAAACTTTTCTGGATAAAAAACCTGAAAATTATTGGCCGCAGGAAGCCGCTTCGCGGGCGTTGTTTGCCATTAAGGAAGCGCTTTCTATTAATATAAGCACGCGTTTTGAATTTGAATGGAATGTGTCTGATACGTTGCGTTATTTCGAGGCGACGGTTACTCCCATTTCCGGACGGGCGGAAACCGTATTGTGGGTGAAAGATGTATCGGAACGTCGGGAATATGATGAGAAAATACACGAGCTGTACCGGCTGGCCAGCGAACCGGGATTGTCTATTACGGAACAGGTAGATAAAATCTTGGCGTTCGGATTAAAAACGTTCCCGGCGGATATCGGATTGGTAATCCGGTTTGACCCGGGCAAACTGGGATTGGAGAGCCATGTCGTGTATGCGACGGAAAATGATTTTAATATTGAGCGCTATATGACGTTTCCTGTAGAGGAATGCCTGGTTGATGTTCCTGACGGAAATGTGGTGATTTTCCCCAATCTGGATAATACCGCCTGTTCGCACTGCCTGCATAAAGAAAAAGGATTTGGATCTATGTTGGCGGCGCCGTTATATGTAGCGGGCAAAGTACAGGGAACATTATGTTTTGCGTCTCGCAAGTCCCGCCGCAGTTTTGGGCAGGGAGCCGAAGAATTAATGGGTATTATGTCGCGGCTGCTGAGCTTGCGCATTGAGCTTCGTCAGACGGGCAAAATGCTCAGCGAGGCATCTCGTTCTTTGGCGCGTACCTTGGAATATGTGGAAATGCCCGCCGTCATGATGGATCTGGATTATCGTATTACCTATGCCAATAAACCATTCCTGGAAATTACGGGCAGAAGAACCAGTAATATCGTAGGACGTGATTTGTTTGCCGAGGTCATTCGGAATGAAGATCTGTCAAAACGAATGTTCAAAGCGGCAGAAAATTCCGCCGCGGGAAATGCATTCCAGGTGCGTATGGATTTACTGCATGAAAATGGGATCTATGAGGATACCGGCTGGGACGTGTTCGCCTGCAAAGATGCCGACGGAAAAGTAGATGGATACGCGCTGATTGCTTCGGCAGTGTAGTTTTAACAGCAAGCAAGTTTCCCGGTTTGAAATCCGGGAAACTTGCTAAGCGGGTTACGACGGCTGTTTTAGATATAATAGATTTATACCCTACTTGAGGGAAATTTTAGGAGGGAGTTATGAAGAACGGTTTTACTTTGATCGAATTGCTGGTTGTGGTGTTAATTATAGGCATTTTATCTTCCATAGCGTTGCCCCAGTATGAAAGAGCCGTGGAAAAAAGCCGGGCGGCAGAAGCGTTGGTTACCGGAAAATCGATTTTAGATGCGATGAACCGGGCGATCAATGAGCGCCCCAACGAATCTCCTAACACCCGTGCGTCATTAGATATTCGTTTGTCCGGGGGAAAGTGGAATGCTTCCACCAACGGCTATCAAACAAAATTCTTTTTTTACGATCTTTCCAAAGGAGACCGCGTGGAAGCCGTTCGGGATTTGGGCGATGATGGAAAATATACTTTAACGTTTTATAATAATTTAAGTGCTTCTTCGGATAAAAAAACCTGCACGGCTACCGGTCGGATCGGACAGGGTGTTTGCCAGTCCTTAAAATCATTAGGCTATGAAAGTTAAACGGGTTTGACACGCAAAACCGGGCGCGTGGCTGGCGTCCGGTTTTTTTATTAAGAAAGGCGGATAAAAAGGCTCTTTTTCGAGTTCGTTTCCATGTAATCAGTGGGAACCGGTGCTCCCAAAACCGCCCTTTCCGCGGGTCGTATCCGACAATTCCGCGGTTTCTTCGAAGGCTGGATAGAGGGTGGGCAGCACAACCAGCTGCGCTACTTTTTGGCCGGCTTCAAAAACGAAATCCGTTTCATTTAAGTTGTACATGCAAACCAATAATTCTCCCCGATAAGGGGCATCTACCAGCCCGGCCATAGCCTTGATGCCTTTGCTTTCTACGGAACTTTTTCCCCAGATGATGCCGGAGGTGTTTTCCGGCAGTTCTATGGCGATTCCGGTGCGGACTTTTACCACGGAACGGGCAGGTATGCGCGTTTGTTCCAGCGCAAACAAATCTGCGCCGGAATCGGTGGGGTGCGCCCGGTGAGGAAGTTTAGCGCGTTCATCTAATTTTTTTACTTTTAAAATAAGAGAGTTCATATTAAATCATCAATTTTTCGATTTGACGCAAGGCATTTTCAGCGTATATTTTTTCGGTGTCATCTCCCGTTTTTGCCAAGACTTTCAGCTGAGGGATCATGCTTTTGAGCAAATGAGTATCAAAAGCGCGGTCAGAAGTATAGTTGAAGGCATCTGGATTAGAAAGAACCCCCGCCATATAAGCGGCCGCACGCATGGAATTAATACGTTCGTTTTTATTAGAACTGGATAACCCTTGACGAATGGTCTGGGCGGCATTGCCGGTCATAAATCCCAGAGCTAATGCATAGGTGGCCGCGGCGGGGGTATTGTAATCTTGACGGAGCCCCTTTGCGGTATCTTCCTGCGTGTAGGAAGAATTGGCTGCCAGGGCGGTGGCCAGTTGAGTTTGTACTTCGGTATCAGCCTCTGTTTTGGCCATTTTTAAGAGTTGTTTGGCCGCCGCTTCTGAGTGAAGCGTTCCCAACCAAGAGGCGGCCGCCGCACGGGTTTGCGGATTATCGGCGGTGGAGGCTTGCTTGAGGTATTTGAGCAATTGTTTGGGATTATCCGCCAGCAGATTCATGGCACGCACGGCGAAAGCCGGATCAAATGCATAGAGATGTACCACCTGGGTGACATATTGCTTGTCCTGCGGGTTCAAAATTCCATAGGCGCCCGCCGCATAGGCCTCCAACAGCGTATCCTGGCTTTCCAGCGCGTCTTGTATCAGGGGCAAGAGTTCTTCGTGGGTTGATCCCATAGCGGTAATGATAATTGCGGCAAAAGTCTGTTTGAGGGGGTTATCTTCTTTCAGCAGGAGATTGAACAACACAGGTTCTTGTACTTTGGAAGGGGGAATTTTGACTAGGCTGGCGCCGGCGGCAAAAATGGTATCAGGATCTTTTGCCGAACGAAAAAGAGTTAACACTTGTTGGCTTTCTGCCGAAGAACGGCTATTCTTTTGTAACAACGGAAGCGCTTTTTCTAAAGAAGTTTGCGCCGAGAGTGGAAATGCCGCAAATAAGGCGGCTGTAAGTAAAAAAAATTGTTTTTTCATAAAAATCCCTTTTCGTTTATTATACCATTAAGGGAGAACAAGACGTCAAAAAAGAAAACTCCGCCCGTTTCAATGGCGGAGTTGAGAATAGGAAAAGGTTAGCGGAGTGTCAAGGCTTCCGTAAGGCGTTCTGCGGCAACAGCGGTTTTTTGGTTTTTATCGGTTTTGTTGGAGTAAATATGCAAATTTTCTTGGTCTTCCAGCACCACAATTTTTGTGTTTCCTAGCGCCAACAAAAAGCGTAGATTGGTTTGATTTTTCATAAACGGCTCCTGGTCAATCTTTCTCTTTTTCATACTTTAACTGTTTTAAAAAAAATAAACAAGGGCCTTTGGACCCATGGCCTAATTAGGCCTATATGCTGAAAAGTGAATGATATGATAAAATAAACCTGTATGAAAAAATTTTATATTCTGTTTATTTGTATTTTTATGACTTCTCCGGCTTTTGCCCAAGAAGAAGAAATTATGATTATTCATCCCGGCCGGGAAACTTTCATTCATTTCCCTTCGGCTGTACTGGGAAACCAATATACACTGACGGTTTTCCTTCCCGAAAAAGCAATTCCTCTTTCCAAACGCTATCCGGTGGTTTATCTGTTAGGCGCCGGACCGCAACAGGCGCAGGAAGCACAGCGGTTTTTGGAAAAAAATAAGGTGTTGGTAGTGGGAATCAATTTTAAAGAATCCGATTACCAAAATAGAACCAAAATAGTGGAATTTATTTCGCGGGAATTAGTTCCCTATATTGATACCAATTATCTTACGTTTACTGATCCTTCCCAGCGCATAATTGCCGCCCGCGGAAAAGGCGCCGCGATAACGGCGATAGAACTCCTTTCTAAACCCAATTTATTCGGGGGTATGGCGTTGGCTTCCAGTGCAGATGCGTTGGCGTCGTTTCAGTTGCCGGCCGCCGGACGGGTGCGCGTGTTTGTAACGGGGCGACAGGCTGAGTTGGCTTTTGCCCAAGAAAAATTGGAACAGGCCGGATTAACGTACGGGCCGGATTTTGCTTTGGCTTATGCGGCTTCTTCGGCGGATATTTTTGACGGACTGGATTGGGAATATCTGTCTGCTCCGGCGGAGAAAGTAACGCTTCGCCGGCTGAAAGCGACGATAGACAGCCGTCGGCTGCTTTTAGACAAGGCAGATACGGCAACCCTTTGGATTAAAGCCTATTTGACGAACGGACGTTCTTTTGATTATATACCTGTTTCCTTGCGCATAAGCCCGCCTTATTTGGACTGGAATGCCAAGCAAGGGGAGATTCGTCCGCTGGCAGGGGCCGAGCCGGGAACGGTTCAAATTCGGGGTGGTGTGGATAAAATAGGCTTTCGCGTAAAAATAAAGCTTAAAAAACAATAAAAATGCTTTCAAAACGCTTTTTTATGCAAAAAAAACGAAACTTGTCAACAGTTTTTTTAAAAATCTAAAAAAAATGACAAAAATGCCAATCTTTTCTATTTCCGTCGGGAAAAAGAAGAAAAAATAATTTATCCCCCTATACAATGGAAAAGTTATCCACAGAAAAATGGGGTTATCCACAAGCTTGGCAAACAGGGTATCAAAAATTGGCTCAAAAAAAGACTTTTTGTAGAAAGATGTAGAGTATAAGGGAAATTATCCACAGGTTATCCACAGTGTGTGGATAACAGTAAATAAAGAAAAGTTTGTACGTTTTCAGCACGCTTTTGCTATAATTTTGACAGGAGGATATTTATGAAATTACAAACCGTTTTATTGTTTGTTTGTTCGGCCGCCTTGTTTGCTTGTTCTTCCGCCCAGAAACAGGAGGAAGATATTCCGCGTCCACCCAAAAGAGATCCCATTATTGAAGAACAGGCAAAAAAGAATGAAAAACTGTATAATCAGAGCGAAGCCCGCATGGCTAAAACGCTTAAACTGCCGGCCATTACTTACGAGTTTGATTCTATCCGTCCGCCGGACTACGCTTATCCTTTTCTGGATAAAGTAGCCAATGTGATGATATCTCATCCGTCTTTGCATTTGATTGTGGAAGGCCATACGGACGTGTTAGGATCGAAAGAATATAATTACTGGTTGGGTGCTTCGCGTGCGGCCGCGATGAAAGCTTATTTGGTGAGCCGCGGGGTAAATGCCGAACGGATCCGCATTCATTCCCACGGAAAAGACCGCCCGCTGACGTTGGATAATTCCAGCGACGGACGCCGTACCAACCGACGGGTAGAATTTTTATTTACGACACGTACATGGAATGCAATTTATTAAGTCGGTTGATGGATTCGAAAAAAGCCCCGGGTAAGATTCCCGGGGCTTTTTTGCGAGCGGTTCAAACAGGTTTGGAGCTGCTGATTCAATTAGTTTTGCATGATTTGCAATGCTTTGCGGTCGTCTGGAATAACGGAAGCGTCTTCCAAGCTGATGCGCCAGCGTCCGCAGGAGAAAGTGGAGGAGTTTAATTTTTTTGCGTTTACTCCCGTTCGCGCTTTGGCATGACAGGAGATGGTGTAATCCCCCTGCGTATTTAACGGGCTGACGTTTAAAATACGGTCGCTGAGCATAAATACGGCGCCTTGTTTTTTATAAGTCTTATTCATTTCATAGAAATAGGCGTCTATTTTGGATCCGGCTTTCCGCAGCAGCAGATTTTTGACCATTGTTTCTGCGGCTTGATTTTCTTTGGTTTGTTTTTGATTTTGTTTTTCGGCTTCTTCTTGCTGTTGCCGTTGTTCAATAAGATAGGCGTTTCGCTGGGTCTGCAGGCGTTGGGAAGCGGCTTCGATTTGGGCCAACCGGGTCGGGTTTTCGTGTTCTTTATAGGAAAGTTTTACCAGCCCGTTGTTGCTGATGGCTCCTTTGGGAGAAACCGTAACTTTGGTAGTATTGACCAGATTGGAGTGCGTTACTTTGAGGGTAATTTGGCCGGGAGAGTATTTATTGGCACGGCCGTAATAGGCTAAATTTTTCTCAAAATTTTTATTGAAATCCAAGGTTACTTCAGCTTTGTCGCTTCTCCAACAGCAGGCGGAAATACACGCCTCCTGCAAGTCGATTTGTTCGATAGCCTCAGGCGGCCAAAAGTGAATATTAAATTGGTAACAGGAATCGTATTGTTTTCCATCAAAATCTAGTTTTTTCCCGGAAACTTCCAACCAAGGTTTCGTGGTGGCTACCCCGGAATTGTTTAGCGGGGTATAACAACCCCCTAGAAGGAAAACAAAAATTGCACCTGAGAGTATTTTTTTCATACACTTAATTATAATAACTTTTCCAAAGAAAGGGGAATGATATGAATTTTATTTTGTCCTATATAGAAAAAATACCTTATATCCCGGACCAATATAATGTGCTGATTGCACAAATTATATCAGCCGTTGTATTTGTGGTGGGGCTATATTTTTTAGCACGTTTTGCTTCTTGGTTTTGCAATAAATATTTAGGCCGTTTTGTAGCGCGTTTTCATTCCGGAAAATGGTTGAACGCCATGGTTGAGCATCGCTTTTTTACGGCGGTGGGCGTAATGGTGGCGGCGCTGGCGGCAATGAATCTGTATCCTGTCTTTATTACCGCGGAAGTGTCTTGGCTGACTTCCTTGATGGGCAAGTTGACGGGCTTTTTTATTGTGTTGAGTTTCGCCTGGCTGATTAACTCCTTCTTGGACATTTTAGGCCGATTATACGGGCGTAACCCCAATATTCCCCTGAAAGGATTAGTGCAAGCATTAAAGATTATTTTATTTTTGGTTACCGGATTGTTTGTGTTGTCTTTGCTTTTAGGCCGCCGTCCAACGTATATTATTACGGGGTTGTCTGCATTGGCGGCAGTGTTTTCTTTGATTTTTAAAGACCCGATTTTGGGATTTGCTGCCAGTATCCAGTTGACGACTAATAAACTGATTAAAATCGGCGACTGGATCACGGTCGATTCGGCCGGCGCCGACGGCAATATCATCGATATTTCACTTACCAGCGTTCGTGTGCAGAATTTCGATATGACCATCGTCAGCGTTCCTACATATGATATGATTTCCAAACCTTTTAAAAATTGGAGCGGTATGTATGAGGCCAAGGCGCGTCGTATCCAACGCAGTATTTTAATTGACGTGGATACGGTTAAGTTTTTGGACAGGCCGATGTTGGAACGTTTGAAGAAAATTCAATTATTAAAAGGCTATTTGGAACAAAAAGAAACAGAAATTAAAGCCTTTAATGCCGAGCGCAACGTCAAGGAGAGTTTTCTCAATGGCCGCCATCTGACCAATATCGGCACTTTCCGCCATTATGCGCAACTGTATTTGGCATCGCGCCCTTATGTCGTTTCCAATGATCCGGGGTTTACCTTGATGGTGCGCCAGCTTAAGCAAGAGGCGCAGGGGCTTCCGTTGGAAATATATTGTTTTTTAAATACCACCGTGTGGACGGATTATGAATCTTTGCAGAGTGATATTTTTGATCATTTATTCTCGGTACTGCCGGAGTTCGGGCTGTATGCGTATCAGCAACCCAGCGGGCGCAACATTGCACAGGGAATCAGCCAGATTTATCAGCCTTCGCAAGTAGATTCCATAGGCTGATGGAAAAATATCACTTTAAATTTTGTTTTTAGCTCCCAATGCAAGTGATTAAAAGATAATTTGTACGCGATAAAAAACGCCCTGTTACCAGGGCGTTTTTTTGAGTATGAGACTTATTAATGAGCGGAAACACTTTCCGGTTTGTGCTGGGGGGCAACCGGCAGCGAATGGTGTTCCTCCAGCATTTCTTTGGCATTTTGAAATACACGATCAGGCAGAATATCTTTCATGCATTTAAAATGTCCCAGCGGACATTTCCTTCCGCCGTGCAGGGCACAGGGGCGGCAGGGAAGGTCTTTCACTTCAACTACGCGATGTCCCTCCCCATAAGGGAAAAAACCCAATTCCCGCGTAGTGGGCCCAAAAATGGCCAATGTAGGTACATCAAATGCCGTAGCGATATGCATGGGGCCGGAATCGTTTGTAATAAACAATTTAAAGTGTTTCATTAGCGCCATCAAATCGGCCAGGCTGGTTTTCCCGCATAAATTAGCGGCGTGTCCTTGGGACAATTGGCATATTTTTTCGCCCAGATCAGCGTCTTTCGCGCCGCCGCCTACCAAGACGGCGGTTACCCCTAATTCGGTTTGCAGGCGGCTGATCAGCCGAACGAAATAATCCATCGGCCAGCATTTTGTCGGCCAAGCGCTTCCGGCGTGAATGCCCACCAGCGTTTTGCCTTCCAAGTTAAAATCTTTCATTAACCGCGCTACATTTTCTTCGGCAGAAGGCGCATAACGCATATTTAGTTTTTCGGCGGTGAATTTCTCTTTCACGATTCCCTGTAAAAGCGAAAGGTTGCGTTCGGCGTCGTGAATCATCCAGGAGAAGGGAACCGTTTTGGTATATAAAAACCAACCTTCGCTGGAGGTAAAGCCGATGCGTACGGGAACGCGCGAAAGCCAGGCAATCAACGCACTTCTGAAACTTCGGTGCGGCACCAGCAGAATATCGATGCCGGAAGCTTTGATGGCTTTAGCCGTTTTCCATACGCCGAAAATTTTATTCCAGCCCTTTTTGTCGTTTAGAATGATTTCAGAAATTTCTTTCATCGGGCGGAAAATATCTTCCGTTTGCGGACGGGTGATGACTACGATTTTGGCGTCGGGAAAAAGTTTAGCCGTCTTTTGAATAAGCGGGGTCGTCAGTACGCTGTCTCCGATGAAGGAGGTCTGGAAAATGCCAATTTTATTGACTTTTTTCCCATTCATATTGGCGTGTTGGTACGCCCAGTCGCCCAGTTTGGGTTCTTTATATTTTATGTCGATATCCCAACCTTTCAGCGCGGCCAGGTATTTGTCCAGCGTGTGTTTTTCCAAAACGGGAGAATTTTTGTGGAATTTGACGAACATGCGGCGCGCAACCGAATTTTTATCATAACGGATACGATTTGGAATCCGGCTGAAAAAGCCCATTAGCATGCTTTTAAGCGTGGAATGTAAATCCAGATAATGGGTGTAATGACCGGCGCGAATCTGACGGATATTGGCCCAAAGTCCTTTTTTGGCCACCATAATTTCGTCTATATCCGGGTGTCCGGCCAGCACTTGGGCAAACTGGGGTTTTACCATCAGCGTGATATGCGCTTGCGGCCATTTGGCCTTGATGTTTTTATACACCGGCGAAGAAAGCACAATATCGCCCAGCGAAGAAAGGCGTACGACCAAAATTTTAGGTTGATTTTCGTTCATAGTCTTTTACCACTTCCATTATTTTGTCGGTTGCTCCTTTAAAACTGAAAGCCGCTTTGCGTGCTTTTTCAGACATGTTTTCTAATTGGGCTGAATCGGACAGCAGCCGCAGCACGGTTTCTTTAAAATTGGATTCGTTTACCAATACGCCTCCGCCGTTTTCTAACAAGGCCTGCGCCGTAAGTGGGGCGTTGTAAAAATATTTTCCGAATAGAACGGTTTTGGATAAGATGGCAGGCTCTAATAAATTGTGTGCTCCCCGGCGTTCTACCGATCCGCCTACAAACGTAAGCGCTGCACAGGCATACAGCGATTGCAATAAACCCATTACGTCGGCACAGAGAATATCTGTCTCTTTGTCAAAACTCTTTTGGCTTATAAAGGCATAATGCAGCCCGCTTTGGCGCAGCGCCGTTTCGATTTCGGGTTTACGTTCCAGATGGCGCGGCGCAAAAATGATTTTAATGCCTTTTTTGGCAAATTCCGGCGCCGCGCGCAGAAGCATGGTTTCTTCCAGCGGATGGGTGCTGCCGCAGACTAATATCGGTTTCCCGTTCCAGCCTAAAGCCGTCAGCAGTCGGTTGACTTCGGCGGTTTTGGCGGGGCGGTCATTTAACGTGTCGTATTTTACATTCCCGCAGACGAAAATATTTTCTTTTTTCACGCCAAGCGACTCATATCGTGCCGCAGCTTCTTTGGTTTGCAACGCGGCAAAAGACAAAGTTCCCAGCACATATTTGAACAGCGGCCGGACAAAAGCATAGGCTTTGGCCGATTTTGCAGAGATCCGTCCGTTAATCAACGCGGCCGGAACGCCTGCATCGTGAGCCGCTTGCAGCATATTCGGCCAGATTTCTCGTTCTACGATAAATAAACGATAGGGTTTGGCTATTTGAATAAAACGTTTACAGGAAGGATAAAAATCAAGCGGCGCGAGCAATGCTTTGGAAATTTCCGGATTTTTGAGCGCGGTTTCTTTGCCGGCTTCGGTGGTGGTTGTAACCAATATATCCCGTTTATAAAAAGCTTTCAGACGGGAAATCATTTCTTTCATAGACATCACTTCCCCCACGCTGGCGCAGTGCAGCCATATTAATTGGGGGGGAATTTCGCCTTCCTGTTCCAGCCCGAACCGTTCTTTGAGTTCTTGGCGCAGGTGTTTGAGCAGGCCTCTGCGGGGAGAAATTAAAAAACCGAACAACACTCCCAAGGCCGCTAACGGGAAAATCAGATTAGTTAGAAACAGCAAGAAATGTCCCATATATGCTTTATTATATGATATTTAAACGCGCTCGTCAGCTTGAAAAACGATAGGGAGGACAAGAGCTGGAAAAACAAAAACCGAAAAAAGTATCTGGCTGTAAAATTTGCTGGGAAATGGAAAAAATTCCGAAGACGGTTGTCGTATTTTTAATCGGAAAGAACCCCCCGGTTTCTAGAGAAACCGGGGGGTAAGATTAATTAGCGTCTGTTTTGGGTTGCTTTCCTACGATATTTTTGATGTTTCTGCGGGTGGTTTTTACAATTACCTTTCGGAAACACCAGAGCGCCCAGATATTGGGAACAGTCATCATCGTCATGGTAAGAATCGCCAATGCCCACATAAAGCGGGTGGAATTGTTAGCTTCCGCGGTACGCGTTAATGAATCCGCAATCGTAAAATCCCACGAAAAGCTGGTTCCGATCCAGCCGCCGATAAATACCAGCAGGATAAAGATAATGCGAGAGGGTTTGATTAAGAAATTCGCCCCTTTGCATAAAAACTGCAATGCTTTTTCCATATAGTAGCCCCAGCCGATAATCGTAGTGAACGAAAAGATTACCAGCGAAAAAATCAAAATGGGGGTACCGATGTACGGAACCGTTTTAAAGGCGCTGTTGCACAGGTTGGCTGCATACACATTGGGGTTTTGCCAGTCGCCGGCCAATACGATTACCATACCCGTCAGCGTGCAGATAAAGATTGCCCAAAATACGGAAGTGGCCGAAATGATAGCCATTTGCGTAGCGCTTCTGGTTTTGGCGGCGGCCGCCGCAATAGAAGCGCTGCCCAGGCCGGCTTCGGTAGCGAGTACGGCGCGCGTTACGCCCGCACTGACGGCCGGAATCATCGACTGAATAATCGCCATAATTCCCACCCCGATGGCTCCGCCCGCGGCTGCTTTGCCCGTAAAAGCACTTCTTACCACTACTTCTATGGCTTGCGGAATTTTACCGAAGTTCATGATTAATACGATAAGCGCAATGAACAAATATAATCCGCCCATGATCGGCACTAGCCATTCGGAGTAGGCCGCAATGCGTTTGACGCCGCCGATTACTACTACGGCAGTAGCCGCTGCTACAAATAATCCTACATACCAAGGATTGAGGTTGTACCCTTCGCGCAAAGCGTCTGCAATAGAGTTCGACTGCAGGGCACTTCCGGCGGTAAGTCCCATCAGCAAGGTGCCTACGGCAAAAATGATAGCCAGCCATTTGAATTTTAGAATGTTAGAAAGATAGTACATCGGCCCGCCCACATATTCGCCGTCGGGCAATTTTACACGGTATTTAAAGGCTACCATACATTCGCAGTATTTAATAGCGAAGTTGAAAAACCCGGCTACAATCATCCAGAATAGTGCGCCGGGACCGCCTTCTGCTACGGCCGTGGTAACGCCAATAATGCTTCCGGTTCCCACAGTGGCGCCAATCATAACGGCCAATGAACCGAAACTGCTTACCATACCTTCTGATTCCACTTTCATAACGGAAAGTTTCATGGCAGGCCAGGTATATTTTTGAATAAAGTGCAAACGTACCGTAAAATAGATGCCTAAAGAAAGCAGAAGAATAATCATAGGCGGGCCCCATATCAGCGTATTGAACCCGTTCATCAAATCATACGCGCTGTGCACGGAAGGGTCGCTCAAAAAAGCCATGAGCGCCGATCCTAATTGTTGGATACTTTGCATGAGTATTTTGGTTTCCTCCTAAACGGTACAACCTTTTTATTCTACTAAAAATAAGCGGGTAAATAAAAATTTTCTTTTTCTTCATCGCATTATTTTTGGTAAAAACTTCACAACCATGCACAATATGATATATAATGAAATAACGCGCGGGCGCAGCTCGCAATATATAAGGAGACGGGTTATGAAAAAACTTTTGTTTGTAGCTTTTGCAGCCGTTTTGGGTGTGGCGGCTTGTTCTTCCGCCAATACTAATACAAAAACCGCCGATGGTCGTACTGTTTCGTCTAAGGAAACCAAAGATGCCAAATATCAAATTATCGATCAGGAATTTGACAATCTTCTTGCCCCCGATGCGGATTACGATGCCATTCCCGATTATGAATTGCAGGCTTGTGGGGATTCCTACTTGCCGCCTGCTACGACGGTTTTGAAAGGCGCCACAAAACCCGCTGCCAAAAAACCGGTTAAAAAGGCGGCTAAGAAAGCCTCTTCTCAATCGGCTGCAAAAACGGAAGAAAATACTTCTTCTACGAATGTAACAACCACTAAAAAGGTGATCAATAACACCAACATTTATTATCTGGACGGTTCCTCTCCAAACACTTCTTCTTCTAATGTTACTACCACGACTTATACCAGCGAAGAAGCTTTGCCGCCGGCCGATATGCCAGATACGCTGTAATTTTTATGCTTCAGACGTTAGATAAAGAAGCCCGGCTTACTGAAGAAGCCCATAGACTCTATGGGCTTCTTAAATCTGTGTCCAAAGAAAAGGGTGCTAAATGGACTTATGAAGATTGTCTGGCTGCGGCTCCTTATACGCTTGCCATCAATCAATTCAAAAAAGAACAAAATGCTGTTGTGTTAGCCCATTCTTATACCACGCCGGATTTGGTTTACGGGGTAGCCGATTACCGGGGGGATTCCTACGAACTGGCTTTGAAAGCGCGCGAAACAACGGCGGATATTATTATTTTTGCCGGAGTGTGGTTTATGGCGGAAACGGCCAAAATTTTAAACCCCACTAAAAAAGTGCTTATTCCTGCTGGCCGCGCGGGGTGTACCCTGGCGGACGCTATGTCCGGAACGGAAATGAAAAAACTGCGCGATCAATACCCCGGGATACCGGCTTTATGCTACATTAACAGTTTGGCGGAAGTGAAAGCCCAATGCGATTCGTGTGTTACTTCCGGCAATGTGTTTGATATTGCGCAAAAAATACCGGGCAATGAATTGATTTTTGTGCCGGACTTGCTAATGGCTAAAAATCTGGAAGCGGAATTGCAGCGCCGCGGTACGCCTAAGAAAATTATCTCAGCCGGCGGAACCTGCTGCGTGCATGACAAATATCGTCCTGCCGACGTACAAAAACTGCGTGCCGATTATCCGGAAATCCAAATTATTGCCCACCCCGAATGTCCGATTGAAGTATGCCGTTTGTGTGATTATGTGGGAAGTACCAAGGGAATGCAGGCGTATGTAGCAAAGTCCCGGGCAACTTGTTTCGGCATGCTGACGGAATTTGGGCTTGTGAACCGGTTGGAAGCGGAATATCCGGATAAAAAATTTATTTGGCCTTTTGGTGTATGCAGTTATATGAAACGCAATACGTTAGTCAATACGCTGGAAGCTTTGATCGATCCGCAGCCGGAACAGGTGGTGGAAGTAGAACCTGCATGGGCGGCCGCGGCTAAAAAATCTATTGATAAAATGTTTGAGCTTGCCCAATGATAATGGATAAAATTATTGAAATCGCCCTGTTGGAAGATTTAAGTCTGGGGGATATTACCTCGGATACGATTTTTACGCCCGAGAACCGGGCAAAAGCCGTCATATCCGCCAAAGAAGACTTGGTGCTGTGCGGCCTGAATGTGGCAAAAGAGGTGTTTGGCGCGGTTGATCCGGAAGTTCTTTTTACGCCCCTTAAAAAAGACGGCGATGCAATTAAGAAAGGGGAAAAAGTGTTGGAGCTGGAAGGCCGCACGCTTTCGATTTTAAAAGCGGAACGCACTGCACTCAATTTTATGCAGCGTATGAGCGGAATTGCAACCGCAGCCCGCGCTTATGCGGCGGTTGGCAAAAAATACGGCGTGATGATTGTGGATACCCGCAAGACGCAGCCCGGATTAAGACGATTGGATAAATATGCGGTGCGCGTAGGGGGAGCGCGCAACCACCGCATTAGTCTGGCCGACAGCGTGATGATTAAAGACAATCACATTGCGGCGGCTGGGTCTATTACGGCGGCAGTGAAAAAAATCAAAGACACAATCGGCCATACTCCTAAAATAGAAGTGGAAACGACCAGTCTGGAAGAAGTAAAAGAGGCGCTGGCAGCCGGGGCAGATATTATTATGCTGGATAATATGACGCCGGAGCAGGTGGCACAGTGCAAACAGGAAATTGCCGGACAGGCTGTTATAGAAGTGTCCGGCGGAGTAAACAAAGATAATCTGGAAGCTTATTGTCAGGCCGGACCGGACGTGATTTCGATGGGAGCGTTGACTCATTCCGTTCCAGCCAAAGATTTAAGTTTAAAAATTGTACAATATATCAGTTAAGAATTTTTGAAGAAAAGAATGGAGCCGTACATGAATTACAACAATTTGTTTTCCAAAGAGGTCAGCCGCTCCAAAGCGTCCGCCATTAGAGAGCTTTTGAAAGTTATTTCCCGCCCTGAAATTATTTCTTTTGCAGGGGGGCTGCCGGATCCCACGTTATTTCCAACGCAAGATGTGGCCGATATTATGGGGCAGGTGGTTCGTCAATCGCCCAAAGAGTCTTTGCAATACGGTACTACGGAAGGACAAGATTCTTTAAAAAAAGAGCTTATCAAGCTGCTTAAAGAAACGGAAAATATAACCATAAAACCGGAACAGCTTTTAATCGTTTCAGCTTCCCAGCAAGCATTGGATATGACCGCCCGCGTGTTTATCAATCCCGGCGACAGTATTATTACCGCTTGTCCCACTTATTTGGGGGCGCTGCAGGCGTTTCAAGTGGCGGGAGCCGATATTACCGGGGCTGAAAGCGATGATAAAGGCGTGATTCCGGAAGATCTGGAAGCTAAATTGGAAAATTTGCGCCAACAAGGCAAACAGTGCAAGTTTGTCTATCTGGTGCCCGATTTTCAAAATCCGACCGGTACCACTATTCCAGAAGAACGACGTCTTAAAATTTTGGAAATTGTCAAAAAATACAACACGTTTATTTTGGAAGATTCTCCTTATCGGCAAGTCCGTTTCGAAGGGAAATCTCCGCGTACATTTTATGAGTTGGATGCCACGCATCAACATGTGGTCACTTTGTTTACCTTTTCTAAGGTGTTTGTGCCGGGGTTTCGGTTGGGATATATCATCGGCCCGGAAGAGGTCATTCGTAAATACGTCATTTTAAAACAAACGATGGATTTATGTACCTCACCCATTTTGCAATTGGCTACGGCGGAATATCTGCGGCGCGGCTTGTTGCTGGCGCATATAGACCAGATTATTGCCGTTTACCGCGAAAAACGCGATTTGATGCTTAAAACATTGGCGGAATATATGCCCAAAGGGGTGTCTTGGACACATCCGGAAGGAGGGCTTTTTCTGTGGCTGACGCTTCCCAAACATCTCAATGCCACGCAGTTGTTGCCAAAAGCTATTGAGAATAAGGTGGCTTTTGTGGCTGGAGTAGATTTTTACCCGGCGGGAGATGCTTTTAATGATATGCGTTTAAATTTTTCCTATTCTACGAAGGAACAAATCGTAGAGGGACTTAAACGTTTGGCGCATACCATTCGGGAAAATTTGTAACTTGTTTCTTGGAACAAAAATTCCGGGCAAGAATGCCCGGAATTTTTTTATTGCAACAAAACGCTCGGTAACGAACGTCTTAAACTTAAGCGTATTTTAATCGTGTACGATAGAAATTTCGTGTGTAATCTTTACATGCCGTGCTACCAGACAACGTTTGGCCACTTCTACCAATGCATTTTCGTATTTGTCCGGAAAATCCGGCGGTACGTGAATAAATACTTTGATTTTATCGATCACATATTCGCTGATATTCCATTCCGGTTCCAAGGTTAAATAGACTGTTTCGGGCAGATTGTGTTGTTTTAAAAAGTTTAATACAAATACGCCGCTGCAGCTGCCCAGAGAGGCCAAGAATAGATCAATTGGCGTTGGGGCGCTGGAGTCCCCACCGTGTTCTTTGCTTTGATCGGTCATGATGTCAAAATCTTTGACGTGAACGTTTACTTTTTTATTTCCTGCAAAGGTAATTTTCATACCTCCGGCTCCTTGCTGTATAAAATAAAGACGGTTACTTATACAGTATAATTATCGTCGGGGAAAAAATCAAGCCCCGCTTTTCAGTATAGGCAGTTTAGACGGTAAATTCGCTTTTTCCCGGAGGTACTAGCCTTATATAGGTCTAAAGACCCTGGCGCAGCAAGTAAAATTTTGAAAAAATAATTTAAAAATGGGAATTACAATGAGAGTGAATTTTATTTTAATTTGCGTTAGCTTGATGTTACCTACCGCCTTGGCAGCGCAAAAAATACCAGCGGGTGCAGTAACTGCTTTATCCAATAAAACGGCGTCTTCCAACGTGCTCAAACCGCTTTCTTCTGCGAGCATAGAAGCTTTGGTGGCGCGGGGGAAAAGTAAACAAGTTATTCAACGGGCGTTGGGGGTGGCCGCACAACGCAATCTGCCGGAAATATCCGTATTGCAAGACGGGCAAGTGCATCGCGCGCTTTTAGAACAAATATGGAAACAGGCTTCCGTATTAAAATATCGGTGGGAAGAAGGAAACATGTTGGGAATGAATTCCTGGCTGATTGTGTTGGCCCATCGGATACGGGAAGGCGTAAAACTCAATCAAGTTAATTTAGAAATGTTGGACAGGGAACTTCTGTTGGCGCAGGAAGATGCCGAGCGGGAATTTAAGAAACGTTACCAATATTCTTCCTTTGAAAAAGATTTTAGCCGCAATCCGTCTTTTCTGTCGATTTTGGGAGAAGCGGTTGCTTATCGGCTGGATTCGAATTTCCTGCCCAATATCAGTTCTTCTGATCGGGTACGGCTGTTAAAAGTGTTAATGCATGGCGTATTTTCCGGAGAATTGGACTGGCAGGAATTACATACGGCGGTTTTATATCGGGAAATACGGGAAGGGCTTCGCGTTTGTGGCCGAAAAATGAAGCGGGTAGAATTATACGGACAAATGAAGGAAGCTCTGCGTCAAAGCGCCCGTGAGGCGGCGCGGGAAGCGGCCGAGAACAACATTGTTTCGATGGTAAAGCTTCGGGAATTATTTATTGATAATTTAGAATCCTTTTCTTCTCATTTTTCCGAGAACGAACAGGTATGGAAAGAATGGAATCGCCTGCTTTTGTTTTTTCGTAATAAACAGAAATAGGTTGCTGTAAGAGTATATTTTTCGAAGATCCTCCTGCCGGTTGGGAGGGTTTTTGGTGTAATAAACCCCGGCATAGCCGGGGTATTTTTTGTTGCGGAAAAGAACTGGCAGGCGGGCGATTAGTTGCACAGCCACGTTTTAAGCCAGTAGCTAACGGCCGATATAAGTGCTGCAGCCGGAATGGTGATAAACCAAGCCCATACAATGCGGTTGGCTACTCCCCAGCGTACACAAGACAAGCGGCGCAGCGATCCAATGCCTACGATGGCTCCCGTGATGGTGTGCGTGGTGCTGACGGGCACTCCCAAGACCGAGGCAATAAAGAGGGAAATAGCGGAGCCGGATTCCGCACAGAACCCATCTACGGGGCGCAGGCGGGTAATTTTCTGTCCCATGGTTTTTACAATTCTCCAGCCGCCGGACAGCGTACCCAAGGCGATGGCTCCGTGGCACAAAAGCACGACCGAAAGCGGCACGATGAACGCGCCTTCGGCCACCGCGTGCATTTCTTCGTGCGTCAGCAGGAAATCGCGTATGGGGGCGACTTCGTTTCCGGCCAGTCCGCCCAATAGGAGCATACTGATGATACCCATCGTTTTTTGGGCATCGTTGCCGCCGTGTCCGAGAGAATAGGCCGCCGCCGAAAGAAGCTGTCCTTTGCGAAACAAATGATCCACTTTGTAGGGATTAAAAGAGCGAAATACATTAAAGACAATGATGCCAATGATTACGCTGAGCAAGAACCCCAGAAGGGGGGAGAGAAAAATAAACAGAACCGTCTTTAAAATGCCGCCGGCCATCAGGGCGTTTATTCCGCCTTTTACAAAACCGGCGCCGATGAGTCCTCCAATCAGCGCATGGGACGAACTCGACGGCAGTCCCCACCACCAGGTAAGGATATTCCATATACACGCCCCCATCAATGCGCCAAATACCAGGTTGGAATCCACAATCTGAATATCGACAATTCCCGCCCCAATGGTTTTAGCTACGCCTGTGTGAAAGATTAAGAACGCCACAAAGTTGAAAAATGCCGCCCACGCCACCGCCGATTTTGGCGATAACACGCGGGTGGAAACAACGGTTGCCACCGAGTTGGCAGCGTCGTGAAATCCGTTTAAATAGTCAAAGAACAACGCCAGAATAATTAAGAATAATATCCAAAGCATAAAGACTCCTAGTTGTTTTTTACCAAGATGGATTCCACCATGTTTGCCACATGTTCGCAATTATCCGTAACGAGTTCGGCAAGTTCGTAGAGTTCTTTTTGTTTAATAACCATTAACGGATCTTTTTCGTTTTCAAACAAGTAAGAAATTGCTTCGTCGCGCAGAACGTCGCCTTCATTTTCCAAGCGGTTGATTTCTACGCATTGGTGCAGCGTTTCTTTCATATTTTTGTTGCTTCTTAACGAGCACAATGCTTTTTGCAAGGCTTGGGTGGTCGCTTCAATGGTATAGGCCAGTTTGCGGCTAAATTCGGTAGGTTTTTGAATTTTGTATAGATGAAAGCGGTTGGTAATCAGGTAAATCCCATCTACAATATCGTCCAGACGGTTGGCCAGGGCAAGGATATCCTCCCGATCAAAGGGGGTAATGAAGGTTTCGTTTAAGGTATTGATAGTGGTATGGGTAAGCTCATCTCCATAATGTTCCATTTCGTGCATAGCCCGTACATTCTCCGGGGAAAAATCCCCATTTTCCACGAGCTTTTTGTAAAATGCTGCGGCGCGAACGATGTTTTCGGCTTGTTTGTCAAACAGATCAAAGAACTTTACTTCTTTTGGTAAGAACATAGTTTATTACTCCATGATTTATTTTTCTTCTTGCTTTTTGCGAACCCGACAGATTCTATACCTGCCGGGGAGGGTACTGCAATACTGCGTATAGATCGTATTAAAAACACCCGTTCAGATAAGTGAACGGGCGTAATCTAAAGCTAATTTTTTAACTCCTGCTTAAGCTGCTCGGGAAGGTTGATGGCGGCTTTTAATAAGAACGGCCGTTTTTTGACTTCCTCTATAAAAGCGGCATCGCGCAGCTTGTTGCGGTAATCTTTTTCCTGGAAAATATAGCGGAATTTGGTGTACACATCATAAGTTCCGGCCAACAAAGCCACGATGTCTTGTACGCCGACGATTTCTTCATCGGTCGGAATGACGAAGATTTTTACCTTGGAATTATCCGCCGAAATACAGCATTCTGCCTTGTTGGTATCGGCGGCGTTGTTGCGTTCTTCATCGAGTATAATACCAAAGTTTTCCAATCCTTTTAGAATCATTTCGCGGATATTGGTGGCGCGTTCCCCAACGCCTGCGGTAAAGACGATGCTGTCCAAGCGTCCCAAAGCGGCCATATAGGCGCCAATGTATTTTTTGACGCGGTAACATTCCACGTCCAACGCCAGTTTGCATAACTCATCGCCGTTGGCCGCGCCTTTGCGTACGTCGCGTTGATCGGCAAAACGATCGCCGGTCAGGGCGTACATTCCGCTTTTTTTGTTTAAAATCTTATACATTTCGTCTGGGTTCATATTGAGCTTTTTCATCATATGGAAACAAATAGACGGATCAATATCCCCGGAGCGTGTACCCATTACGAGTCCTTCCAGCGGGGTAAGCCCCATGCTGGTATCCAGACACTGGCCGTTTTTCACGGCCGTTACGCTGGCGCCGGCTCCAATATGGCAGACGATGGTGTTTACTTCATCTACATTCTTGCCCAAAAGCACCGCAGCCCGGCGGGAAGTATATAATACGGAAGAACCGTGAAACCCATAGCGGCGGATTTGGTAATCGGTGTACCAGCTGCGCGGCAGTGCATACATATAAGAAGACGCCGGCATAGTCTGGTGAAAAGCCGTATCCATCACGCACACATGCGTTACATTGGGTAAAAGCGCGCGGGCGGCTTCAATGCCCATGATATGCGCCGGATTGTGAAGGGGCGCTAAATCGGAGATATTTCTTAATTCTTCCACCACTTTATCATCTACGATGACGGATTTGGCAAATTTGCCGCCGTGTACGATGCGGTGGCCTACGGCGCTGATTACGTTGATGTTTTCAATGACGCCGTGTTCTTTATCGGTTAGGGTTTCAATAACCAGGTTGATGGCGTCCTTATGGTCTTTGCAGTTTCTTTTTAGTTCGAAAGTCGGGTAACCATTGCGGTCTTGGGAAATAAAAGATCCGTCGATGCCAATACGTTCTACTGCTCCGGCGCATAAGCTTTTCTTTTGGTCCCAGTCATAGACGCTGTATTTGACCGAAGAACTGCCGCAGTTTAAAAATAATATAATCATATGGGTGTGATTCCTTTTTGCTCCTGGACAGGAGCGGAAATTTACGGAGAGAAAACTCTCCCTCATTATTATTGTAGCAAAAAGCGGAGAAGGCGTGGCGTTTTTTTGCAGTTGCAAGAAGAAAAACAGTTTGTTACTATGGCAATAAGGAGAATTTATGAAATTACAACACCTTTTTTTAATCTGTGGTTTTGTGTTGATAAGTATTAGTGCGGGGGCTTTGGGGCTTTTGCAGCCGGGTGAGTTGGAAGATGTGGCGGGCGTGCCCGGCCGCCGCGGCTACAGCGGCGACGGAGCAGATGCCTTGCAAGCCCGGTTGGGAAGTCCTATGGGAATTGCGGTGGATCGATTTGGAAATATTTATATTTCGGATACGGCCAATCACCGGGTTCGCCGGGTGGACGCGCGTACCGGTGAGATAGAAACCGTGGTCGGTACCGGCAAACGAGGTTTTGACAATGACGGCGGCAACGCCGATATGGCAACGCTGAACGGGCCTACCGGATTGGCGTTTGATACGCTGGGCAACTTATATATTGCCGATACGGGCAACCAGCGGATTCGTATGTATACGCCGAAAGGATACTTATATACGGTTGCCGGCGACGGACGGAGAGGATACAACGGAAACGGCATGAAACCGCTTTCTTCCAGTTTAAACAACCCAACGGGGGTAGCCGTCAGCCCCCAAGGGGAGCTGTATATATCGGATACGGGCAATAATTTAGTGCGTAAGATTGACCGCCTCAGCGGATTTTTAGTCAATGTGGTAGGCACCGGAGAAGCGGGCAACAGCGGCGATTTGGAACTGGCCGAAAATGCCCGGCTTAATAAGCCGTCTGCGCTGGTGTTTGATACCCGCGGAAATTTGTTTATTGCCGATACCGGTAACCATCAAATCCGCTGGGTGGAACCGCGCCGCCGGCTTATTTTCACGATTGCCGGAACCGGCGAACGCGGTTTTTCGGGGGAAGGCGACCGAAAATGTACCGACAGTGCCTTTAGCAACCCGACTGGATTGGCCGTTGACAAACAGGGCCGTCTATATATTTCCGATACGGATAATCAACGGATCCGCCGGCTGACGGTGGAAAGCCGTATGGACAGCAAAGTCGTAACCGTGGTGGGCAGCGGCGAACGCGGCTACAACGGGGACGGAATGGACGCGTGGGACGCAAAACTTGCTTATCCGGGCGCCTTGGTCATTACCCGGCACGATATGCTGTTTTTGGTAGATACGGGGAACAACCTGGTGCGCCGCGTGCAGGCTATTTCTACGGTAGAGCCGCCGGTTAAATATACAGGATATGGGCAGGCGGACGCCCAGCCCGATGAAAGAAATTTCCTGCAAGTATTATTCGGCGGGAAAAAATAAACGTCTGTTGAAAATTATACAATCAGGCAAGCTTATTAGGCGTGCCTGATTCGTTTTTTCAGAAGAGTGTTGAACGATTAAAATAATGCTACAATACTCTTATCTTGTAGAAAGGGAGACTGCTATGAAATACACCCGTTTTTCCGTGCGTTTGACGGCGCTTGTAGCCGGACTGTTTTGGACTGCTGGCTCTTTGTTTGCCGCGGCCCCCGCTTTAAAAGTTTTGTCCGCTTCCCCGAAAGGGCAGCTTTCTTATACCAGCCGTCAGGCCATCAATATCACTTTTAACCAACCGATTGTTTCTTTGGGGGAAGAAAGTGAATTTTCTTCCGATAATTGTCCTATTTCCATTACTCCTTCGGTGAAAGGGGTATGCCGTTACAGCGGCACGCAAACCTTAACTTTTGAACCTGCGGAAGAATGGCCAGATTCCGCCCAGTTTACCGTGCGCGTAAAAGCCGGTTTTAAATCGGTTGTTTCCGGTAAGAGCCTGGCGCAGAATTATACGTTTCAGTTTACCACACCCCTTCCGGTGGTAAATTCCGTGCGTCCGACAAATAACGAGCGCTGGATTAATTTGTATCCTACGCTGTATGTGATTTTTAATATGCCGGTGGATATGGAAACGGTTTCCGATTACGTTGAACTTTCTTATATGCAGGCACCGGAGCCGACCCTGAGTGAAAAAATAGGACTTTCTAAAACCAAACGGCCTGATGTAAAAAAGACCTTGCCGCTGATTATCCGTCCCATTAGTTCGCTGGAATATGATAAAGATTTTTCTTATTACCAAAATAAAGAAAGAATCATTGCCATCAATTCGTTAGATACGCTGCAAAAAGGCACCCAATATACGCTGACGCTTAAAGAAGGATTGAAAGGTACGCGCGGTCCGTTGGGTATGGCAAAAGCATATCAGACGCAGTTTTATACTTATCCGGAATTAAGTGTGGTGGGCGAAGTAAAAGACGGTTGTCTGCCGTTTAGCCCCTCGGTGGATTTTTCTTCTCCGGTGCGTATGCGGGAACTCTATGCTGCGGCTAAAGTGGAACCTGCTTCGGCCAAGCGTGCCCTTTCGGAGCAAGAACTCAATGCTTTGGGTTCCGATATCGTGGATTCCAAAACCGGTACGGCTTATTTTCGTACGCCGCTTTCTTTTTTGAATGTAGAGCCGGGAAAGGAAATTTCGGTAACTTTGGGAAAAGACTTGCAGGATATTTATGGTAATTCGCTGGGGCAGGATTACCAGCTGACTGTTTCAAATAACGGCTATTGCCCGGCAACGGATTTTTCCGGCGGACTGGGCGTGCTGGAAAGTTATTTAAGCCCGCGGCTGCCCATTGATTTGATGAACACGCCTTCCTTGCCGGTGCGCGGGGCGCGGTTTAATAAAGAGAATTTTATCCCATTTGATCAAAGTTCCGTTAGTTATTGCGCCCAAAAACCGCTGACAGATCCTACTTTTTCCGGCAATTATACGTTTAAAGACGTCAAAGACCGTACCGTCAAAACTTTTATTGACTTAACTAAATTCAATCCTACGGCTAAAGACAGTATTATTTTTAGCCAGGTCCGAGTAACCGATAAAAAATACGGGAACAAAGAATGTTGGGTGTCTTCCACGGATAATATTACCGACGTAGGCGTAACTTTTAAAACTTCCGCCCAGGATATTCTGCTTTGGGCTACTTCTTTGGAAACGGGCGAGCCGCTGGCCAATCTGGCGGTGGAACTGCGCGGGAAAGACAATAAAATTCTTTGGACGGGCAGTACCGATATGAACGGTATTGCCCGTGCGCCCGGCTGGGCAAAACTCGATGTGGAAACGAAATCATGGAGCCAACCGGAAATCTATGCTTTTGTTTCCAGTGCCGGCGGAGATGCGGTCGTCAGCAATTTGTGGAACCAGGGATTGGAGCCGTGGCGTTTTAATTTGAGTTATGATTATAACCCCGACCAGGAATTTGTGCGGTCGTATTTGTTTGCGGATCGCGGGGTTTATCGGCCGGGAGAAACGATGTATATAAAAGGAGTTTCTCGCTTGATGCAGAACGGCGCCTGGCGTTTGCCCGACATTGTGCGTGGTACCATACAAATAACCGATGCCCGCGGCGAAGAAGTGTTTAAAAAGGACGTTACGGTTTCCTCAGGGATGGGCACCTTTGACATAACGTTTGATATCCCGCAAACGGCTTTTACCGGATCGTGGAACGTATCATTTACGCCGCTGCTGAAAAATGCAGACGAGGAGGCGCTCCGGGCCTATTATTCCTTTCGCGTAGAGGCGGTTAAACAGGCGGATTTTAAAGTGAATTTGCGTCCGGGATCAGAGGATTATTTGTCCGGGGAGGAAGCCTCTTTTACGGCGTCTGCCCAGTATAATTTCGGCTCGCCGCTGGCAGATGCTCAAGCCCAGTGGACACTGCGCCGCGAAATGGCCTGGTTCGAACCGAAAGGATTTGACGGATATACGTTTACGCCGTATTTCTTGAGGGAAGAAGAATATAAAGAGAACGGTAAATTGCTGTTTAATTCTTCGGGTAAGTTAGACGACAAAGGAGCGCTTGTTTTTGCCGCGCGTATGCCGTCGGTTTCGTTTCCGACGCGGGTGTATGCGGAGCTGGGGGTGCAGTCCCCTGCCCGGCAAGAATTGTTTGCCCGCTCGTCTGTCTTGGTACACCCGGCGGATTTCTATCTAGGCAGTAAACTTCTGTCGGAACGGGTGGAATTGGGAGAACCTGTTGAAGCAGAAGTGGCAGCGGTTACGCCCCAAGGCAAACGCACCGAGGCTTCTGTTACCGCCAAAATTTACAAAGAGCAATGGTACAGCGTACGGAAAACAGGTCTTTCCGGCCGGTTGGAATGGGTCAGCGAGAAAAAGATTACCGAATTGCCCACACAAACTTTAAAAGTAGGGGAGAAGGGAACCGTCTTATCTTTTATGCCCGAAGAAGCCGGAAATTATTATGTAACGCTTTTTTCCGAAGATAAATCCGGCCGCAAAGTAACCGGCGGTTTCAATATCTTCGTGTACGGCGAAGGCCAGGCTTTCTGGAAGAAAACGGACGATGATCTGCTGGTGCTCAAGCAGGATAAAAATTCCTATAAACCCGGTAAAACGGCGCGCATTTCAATAGAATCGCCGTATGAAGAAGCCTTGGCTTTGGTAACCGTAGAGCGAGAAGGTATTTTGGACGCTTGGATTACACCCGTTAAGGGCGGGGCGGATTATATCGAAGTACCGATCAAGCCTTCGTATCTGCCGAATGTGTACGTAGGCGTAACGCTGGTGCGCGGGCGCAGCGCCGAACCGGTAAACGAAAAAGGCCTCGATTTGGGAAAACCGCAGGGGAAAGTAGGGTATGTGAATCTGACGGTGCAGCCCGATTCCAAACAAATTAAACCTGTCGTGAAAGCGAACAAAACGGATTATCGTCCCGGCGAAGAAGTTACCTTGAAAATTACGGCCAAATCCAATGCCAAAAATGTTCCTGCCGAAGTGGTCGTAATGGTGGTGGACGAAGGCGTTTTGGCGTTGACCGATTATCAAACGCCGGATTTGTTTACTTATTTTTACGGTTCTCGGCCGATAGCAGTATTTACGATGGATAACCGCGTTTATGTGGTGGGACAGCGCAACTTCGGCGAGAAAGGTGAAAATCGGGGCGGCGGCGGCGCGGCGGATGCCAAACTGGGCGGAGCCGATCTGCGTTCCAATTTTTCCTTTACACCTTATTTTAATGCGGCGGTTACGACCGATAAAAAAGGCCGTGCGGAAGTAAAATTCAAATTGCCGGACAATTTAACTAAATTCCGCATTATGGCAGTGGCGATGACTGCCGATGAATTTGGTTCTTCGGAAACAACAATCAAAGTTTCTAAACCGGTGATGGTCACTTCCAATCTGCCGCGTTTTGCACGCAAGGGAGATGTTTTCTCCTGCGGAGCCGTTGTTTATAACTACGAAGATAAAAAAGGCGAAATGACGGTTACCGCTCAAGCGCAAGGTGCCGTTAAATTAACCGGTGCGGCGGAACAGTCGGTTCAGGTTCCGCTGGGGCAGGCGCGCGAAGTAACTTGGCCTTGTGAAGCAATCGAAGACGGAAATGCCCGCATTTCCTTTGCCGTAAAAGCCAAGTCGCAATCCGACGGCGTACTGGCGCAGTTGGAGGTTTCGCCGGTGGAAAAGAAGCAGACGCTGTCGCTTTATGCTTCGACGGCGGCTTCACAGGAAGAACTTTTGGATAAACCCGGCAATTTAAATGAATCGGCGGATAATCGTATTACGCTTTCGTTGGCTTCGACGGCGCTGCTGAATTTGAAAGGTTCTATGATTTATCTTATGACGTATCCGTATGACTGCTTGGAGCAGCAGATGTCTAAAATTCTGCCGGTAATAACGGGTATGCGGCTGGTGGAAGATTTTAAACTGGGTGATCAGGCGCAATTAAAAGTTCAGGTACAGGATATTTTGAATCATATCTCTCTGTATCAAGCGGATGGGGGAGGATACGGGTATTGGAAAAATTCCCGTCCCGATCCTTATGTAACGGCTTATGTGTTGGAAGTAAATTATTTGGCCAAACAAGCCGGTTACGCCGTACAGGATAAATCACTTGAAAAAGCTTCCCAGTGGTTGGAAGGCGCGTTCGGAAGCAAAGTACAAAAGGCGTATAGTTATTCCGCTTCGGAAACGGAAACGGCGCGTGCGTATGCGGTATATGTGCTGGCGATGTATGGAAAGAATGTACAAAGCGCATTTAATAATTTGTATGGCAAATTAGGTTCTCTGCCGCTGCCGGCCAAAGCCTATTTGTTAAAAGCGGCGGAAGCGGGGGGAAATACGCCCGAAGTAAAAGAAAAAATAGCGCAAAGCATTTTGAACCACATAGTCTATACGCCGCAGGCCGCGTATTTTGACGTGCCGGAAGAAATGCCCTGGCTGCATATCAGTAATGTAAACGCCAGCGCGCTGGCGTTAGATGCTTTGCTTTTTGCCCGCCAGCCGTTTGCAGATGCGTTTAAAACGGCTTCTTGGCTGCTGACTCAATTAAATGCCCAAGGACATTGGAATAATACCAGCGTCAATGCTATGGTATTTACGGCGCTTAACACCTATTATCAAACGATGGAAAGCGTAGAGCCCGACTATGCGGCTTCCGTAAAACTGGGGGCGAAAGAAGTGTTGAGCGCTTCTTTTAAAGGCAGAACGATAGCGTCGAAAACGGCTTCCGTTCCGTTTGCAGAAGCGTATGGCAATGGCTCCGAAACGCGGGTAACGTTTGCCAAAAACGGAGCGGGTACGCTGTATTATACGTTGGGACAGGAGTATGAACCGCTTTCTTACACAACGCCGGTAGATGCCGGATTTGCCGTATCGCGCGAAATTACCACCCTAGACGGGAAGCCCGTTGCCGAGATCGTGGCCGGAGAACGTTATAAAATTACGCTGCGCGTGAAAAATGTGGCCTCGAGGCACTTTGTTGTGCTGGAAGATTTTATCCCGGCGGGATTTGAAATTATTAATACGTCGCTGGCGACAGAATCGCAGGAACAGGCCGCTTCGTTGGATACGCCTCAATGGAATGGATTTGAGCGCGACGAAAAATACGATGACCGCATCGCCGTTTTTGCCGATTATTTGCCGGCGGGTACGCACGAATATTCTTACTTGGTGTCGGCGGCGGTGGCGGGCACGTTTGCTTATCCCAGTATGTGGGCCAGCCAGATGTATGAGCCTGCGGTATTTGGGCGTAACGCAACGCAAACGCTAGTCATCAAGTAAATATGATGCGTTTCTGGAAAGTGATGTTTTGTATGCTTCTTCCCTGCCTGGTCTGTGGGGAAGAAGCTTTTTTATCTCCTTCCAAACAAATTTACGACCGCTACGGCGCGCCGATGCGTAATTTCTTGTCCGATAATAACACCTATTATCTTCCGGTGCCATTGTCGGAGATTTCTCCGTGGCTGATTGCCGCTGTATTAGCTGCCGAGGATAAGCGCTTTTTCTCTCATGCAGGGGTAGATATAAAAGCCGTTTTGCGTGCAGCCTGGCAGAACACGACCGAAGGAGAAATCGTTTCCGGCGCTTCCACCATTACCCAACAACTGGCGCGCGCTCTGGAGCCGCGTCCGCGTACTTTGTGGGGAAAAGCCAAAGAGGCTTATAATGCGCTTGCGTTAGAGCGTAAACTAACCAAAGAAGAAATTCTGGAAGAGTATTTTAATCTGTTGGAATTGGGAAATCTGACGCAGGGAGCGGAGGCGGCCAGCCGGTTTTATTTTAATGTGCCGGCGGCAGAATTGTCGCTTTCTCAGGCGGCGTTTCTGGCCGGACTCATTAAATCGCCCACTTATTATAATCCGTTGAAGCATTTTTCCCGTGCGATTAAACGGCGCGACTGGGTGCTGAAACGAATGCTGGAAAATGAATTTATAGATCCGGAAATGTATCAAATGGCCGTGGCGGAAAAACTGGAACTGAAGTCCGCCTCCCGTCCGTTTGATGCGCCTCACTTCACACGGTTGCTGTATCCGCTTTTGCCTTCCGATGCCCAAGATGTTTATTCCACCCTGGATCGCGAATTACAGTTATATACCGAACAGTTAGTCCGAAATTACATTGCTCGGTTAAAAGACGAAAATGTAACTAATGCGGCGGTGGTGGTGGTGGATAATGCTACGGGAGGAATTTTGGCGTATGTCGGATCGGCTGATTTTTATAATGAACAAAACAACGGACAGGTAGATGGCGCCCGGGCGCTGCGTCAACCCGGATCCGCCTTAAAACCATTTGTTTATGGGCTTACTTTTGAACAGGGATTATTGACGCCGGCTTCTTTGCTGGAAGACGAAGATACTTTTTTTGAGGGGGGATTTCGCCCCCGTAATTACGACGAGAATTATCACGGTGCGGTTGCGGTGCGCGCGGCGCTGGCGTGTTCGTACAATATTCCGGCCGTCAAAGCGGCTGAAAAAACAGGGGCTTCTAATATCTTGGCTTTACTGCGGCGGGCTGGATTGACCAGCTTGGAAAAACCGGCCGATTTTTACGGGCTGGGACTGGCGTTGGGAAACGGCGAAGTGCGTTTGTTGGATTTAACCAACGCATATGCGGCTTTAGCACGGGGCGGCATTTATAAACCTTTGCGCTTGGCGCAAAATCCGGCGGTGTATTTACCGGGACGTGAAACCCGTATCTTGTCGGAACAGGCGGCTTATCTGGTAACGGATATTCTTTCGGATAATAATGCCCGGGCTCCCGCCTTTGGGTTAAATTCGCCTCTTTTTGTGCCGTTTGCCCTGGCGGCCAAGACGGGTACTTCTAAAGATTATAAAGATAATTTTACAATGGCCTATACGCTGCGTTGGACAATTGGCGTGTGGGTGGGCAATTTTAACGCCCAGCCGATGCAAAAAGTCTCCGGCGTTACCGGCGCCGCACCGATTATGCATGATGTGGCCGTCTATTTGCAGCGCAAATATCCATCGCCCGCTTTTGAGATGCCAACAGGAATCCGGCGGGCGCTTGTTTGTACGCAAAGCGGGCGGTTGGCCGGAGAAAAATGCATGCACACCCGGGAAGAAGTATTTGATGAACAGCATCTGCCGGAAAAGTGCAGCGGAAAACATCAGCCGGAGGTTGCTTCCCTGCGTATTACTTCCCCGTCGCAAGGAGATGTATTTAAATTGGATCCGTCTGTGGCGCGGGCATCTCAGGCGGTTAAGTTGGAAGCGTCTTGCTCGGACAATTGGTGCGAGTGGGCATTAAATGGGGAAAAACTGCCCGGATCCGCCTGCCAAACCTGGTGGACACTCCAGCCAGGCAAACACCAGCTGAAGGTTTCCTGCGGAAAAGAAACCCGATCTCTTTCGTTTGAAGTGCTTCCTTAAACAAAATCGGTTTGGAAGCGCAAAGTCAGTGGCCGTGCCAAAACAATTAGGCCGTTTTCTGGAGGCGAGAGTGTTTTTTGCTGAAAAAGAAATTTTGGCCGTGTTTGTCAAAAAAACGTTTAATTAACGTAACGGCCAAGGTAGTGGAAATGGCATCTGCAAATACGGGAGCTAAAAACACGCCCGTAAGCCCCCAAAAGAGCGGCAAAATAAGCACCAGCGGAATAACTAGCAACACTTGCCGCGACAAACTCAAAAAAGCGGCTTTGAGCGGTTTATTGATTGCTTGGAAGAAACTGGTGGTCAGCACTTGCAGCGGTATGATGGGCAAAAGCAGATTAAAGATACGAATGACGCGGGCGGATAAATCTACCAAAGCTGTATTTTCGGAATTAAAAACCGTGGCGATGGGACGGGCAAAAATTTCCAATAATATAAATCCTACCGAGGTAATCACTACGCCCCAGCGCATAGCCATTTTGAGCGTTTGAATGGCGGTGGCGTATTTGCGTGCGCCATAGTTATATCCAATCAGCGGCTGCGCCCCCTGCGAAAGCCCGATCAGCGGCATCATTACCAGGGTGTTCACGCTGACCGCTATCCCCACCGCTGAGATAGCTAAATTACCGCCGTATTTAAGCAGCGAATGGTTTAAAATGACATTGAGCGTACTGGAGGCCAGCTGAAACGCAAATTGGGAAAATCCGATGGCGATACTGTCCAGTGCGATATATTTTTTTAATCGGAAGAACTTCCAATGCAGTTTATAAAAACTGCGCTGTCCGGTAAAAAACAGCATCACCCAAATAAATGATACCGTTTGCCCGCTGACCGTAGCGGCCGCCGCGCCTTGAATTCCCCAGCCGAATACGAAAATATAGATAGGCCCTAACACAATGTTGATAAGTGCCCCGATAAATTGGGTGGCCATGGCCGTTTTGGGGTGTCCGGAAGAGCGAATAAAGTTGTTGAGCCCGATACTGATCCCAAAAAGAAAGTAACCTGGCAGAACGACTTGGGCGTATGCCCGGGCGTAAGGGAGAACCTCGCTGTCTGCGCCTAAAAAACCCAAGAAAGAATCCAAAAAAAGATAGCTGATAAGCGTGATGGCTCCGGATAAAATCGCCAAAAGAACGAACGCGTTTCCCAGAATCATCTGCGCTTCTTCTTCCCTTTTCTCTCCCAGACGGATTGAAAAAAGCGCATTTGCGCCCACCCCGATTAAAGCGCTAAATCCCATGTAGATAAGCCCCAGCGGAAATAAAATGGTAATGCCGGCTAATCCGTTGGCGCCGACGTCCTGCCCTACATAAATACGGGAAATAATGTTATAGACGGCGTTAACAAACATTCCTGCTACTGCCGGCGCGGAAAATTTGATAAGCAGCTGGGAAATGGTTTTGGCCTTAAAAGGGTTTTTGTCGTGTATAGATACGGCTTTTGCCATGAAAATCCTCCGACAATAAAGCCGCCCGTCCAGCGGGCGGCTTTATTGTCTGTTAAATATATTTTACCAAATATAACCCCGCAAAATCGAAATAAAAAACTCCCGGTGTGGCCACACCGGGAGGCATCGTCAGCTTGAATATATTAATGCACTTTTTTAAGAGTAAGGATTCCGTCTTCAAAAAACCACTCTTCGATAAGCTCCCCCGTTTCACTGAATTTTTTTGTTACTCCATGGGGTTTCCCGTCTTTATGGGGGGAAATTAAAGCAATGGTTCCGTTGGGGTGGTAGATGATTTTATCGCCTATGATTTTGTCGTTTTTATAGGTGCATTCCGAACGCAAATCTCCGTCGGGGGTATAGACCTTGCACATCCCATTTAAATAACCTTTTTTATATTCGGCCGTTTCCAATACTTTTCCGTCTGGATAGTATTTGACTTGCTTGCCGTCTTGGATATCATCTACATAAGAAAATTCTTTATACAGCCTTCCGGTCGGGTGGAAAACACGCGCTTTTCCTTGCAGCATACCGTTTTCGTAGTATTTTTCAATACTGACTTTTCCGTTATCGAAGTAAATTTTACAGGCGCCGTTGCGCTGGCCGTTTTTAAATTCACATTCAAAATACACTTTTCCGTTTTCGAAAAATTCTTTAACAGTGCCGTCCGGCATGGTTCCGGAGTGTTTTTCAATGTCTAAATTTTTATCCAATGTTTCGGTATATACTTCTTTGTTGTCAATATAGTAAGTACGGACAAATCCCACATGGAGCGGGTCATTTAAGCTGGTTGTTTTTCTGACGATGTCTGCCATAGGTTTTTTCCTCCGACACAGCCTGTGCTGCAATAAAACCCGAAGCCCAGGCAAAATGCAAATTAAATCCGCCGCTTTTGCCATCTATATTCAGCAATTCGCCCGTGATATATAATCCTGGGCAGCGGAGTGACTCAAATGTATTATAGTTTATTTCACGCGTATTTACACCCCCCGTTGCGGCCATTGCTTCATTCCACGGGCGTACCGCGGTAACCGTAAGCGGCCAAGCGCACGGTATTTGAACGAGGCGCTGTAAAGCGTGGGGGGATTGTTCCGAGAGCGGAATATTTTTCCGAAGTCCGATAAAATCGATCAGCAAATTGGCGATGCTTTCGTGCAAAATGCCCACTAAAAAATCCTTCGGCCGGCGGTTGGGAAAAACCGCCATTCGCTGCTGCAGAAAGCGTTGCGGGTCTTTGAGCTGCGGGAAAAAATTGAGGGTTAGGGATACATTCCCATTTTTTAACGCGCGAGAAACGCAAGAACTGACATTTAAGGCCGCCGGCCCGTTTAAACCATAATGGGTAAACAACACTTCTCCCTCGGCTTGATCCAATACGCGTTCCGTTTGATAAACTTGCAGACGCACCTGGCTGCGAATGCCGGTTAAACGCGAAAGAGCGGTTTCCCGGATACACAAAGCGCTCAAAGCGGGGCGCGGTTCAACGATACTATGTCCCAACGATTTTGCCAGTTGATACCCGCTTTGCGTGCCGCTTAATTGGGGATAAGCACAGGATCCGCAGGCCAATACTACACGGTGGGATTGAAATATATTGCCCGCTTTTGTAAATACCGCAAAGGTTTTGTTCCGCTTAATGCGGATAACTTCGGCATCGGTTTGTATTTCCACACCGGCTTCGCCTACGGCCAGCCTTAAAGAATCTGCTATTGCCGTAGATTTGCCGGTGGCGGGAAAAACGCGGCCTTGTTCTTCTTCTGTAGTCAGTACTCCCAATGCCGCGAAATAGTCCAAGCAGTTTTGAAAGGTAAATTTTTCTAACGTCAGCGAAATAAGTTTAGGATCTCCCTGATAAAAAGCCGGGCTGACGCGGGAATTGGTCAGGTTGCAGCGGCCGTTTCCGCTGGCTAATATTTTACGTGCGGGGGCGGGGTTTTTTTCTAATAAAAGTGTTTTTTTGCCGGCGCGTGCACACTCCCGCGCACACATAAGTCCGCTGGCGCCGGCTCCGATGACAATCACATCATAGACAGGGAAATCCATAGTTTACAGTGTAGCAAAAACAAAGAAACTGCGAAAGCGGGGCATACTTGACAGTAAGCTTTATATGTATATACTATTATAAAAGAATGGTTTTTAGGAGAAAAATATGAAAATTTTAATGATTTTGGCATTGCTATGTGCGTTTGTATCGGCCGACGCGCAGACCTATCGGGCTGGAGGGTCTTCCCGTCCCAGTTTTGGCGCTTCCGACACCGAGCCGGAAGGGGAAGAAGATTCTTCCGTACCCGGGGCGCGTTCTAACATTCAGACACGCACGCTTAGCAGTTACAGTTCCCGTCAACGCGACTGGAGCAAAGGAGTCCAGACGCAAACCGTTAAAACAGATACGGCGGGCAGCAAATCGTTTGACGACAACGCTTCCTCCCAAGCTTCGCAAGCGGTCAAAGCCATTCAAAATAGGACGGATGGAACGCAACAGTCTTCTTCTTCCAAATCCGCTCCGGATTCAGCAGCAGCCGGTCAGGCCGCTGCCAAAAATCTGGATACCCCCTCCGCCACCACTGCGGGTAATCCACAAAATCCGGCGGCCATGTTACAACAGGTGCAGGGTATGATGCAGGGACTGAATGGAATGATGGGAGCCATGGGCGGCGGCGCGGCGGGATCTTCCTCCAGCAATACTTCAAATGCCAAAGGGAATCAGGGGGGTATGCCAACCGGAATGAATGCGCCGGGAATGCCGGATATGTCTGCCTTGTTGAATGCGGCCTCTGCTGGAGGGCAGCAACCGGCTTCCAAATAAATGTTTAAATGTTTGCGTTGGGCGCCCTTTCTTTGAAGGAAGGGCGTTTTTGCTTGACTCTTTCCAAACGGGAACTTATACTATATAACAAGGAGAATTTTATGAGAAAAACTATTGGAGCGATACTCTTTTTATTTTTATTTTGTCCACTTTGGAGCCAGCAGCCGGTAACACAGGTAACTGTTTCCCGGCCGACGACGAATGTGAGCGTATATCGGCCTGCTACCTCGGTAACCGTTTCCCGGCCAACGACACAAGTGTCTGTCTTCCGTCCTACTACTCAAACGGAGGTGTCGCGCCCCACTACCCAAACGGAGGTATCGCGCCCTACTACTTCAGTAGCCGCTTCCCGGCCGGTTACTGTTTTGTCCAGCGGGGCAGCACAGCAAAGCAATTCCGCGTCCGAATCTAAAAAAACCGCTACTCCTTCTTCACAAGCGCAAACTTCTATGAGCGATTACAAACCCCTTCAAGCTAAAAATTTTCAAGCGCCTTCCGCTTCGGCTTCGTTAGGCGGGGGAGCTGCCGGGCTGGGAAATAAAATAAACCAGGCTGAAAAAGATGCGTCAGCGGCTTCTAGCCAGGCGCCTAAAGCAGCTTCGCCAAGCGGGGTTTCCGCCGCTGATGTGGTGGCGGCTCCGTCTGACCAAAAAGTGGGAGGAAATACCTTACTCAATCTGCTGAAACAAAAAGCGGCGGGGAAATCTGCCTCTAAAAGAGATACTAAGTAGTTCTAAGTGTGTATATGAATCACCCCCCGGCGGAAAACTCGTCCGTCGGGGTTTGTTTGTTTTACCAGGAGCGGTACAATCCCTTTATGAATTTGTATTTTTTTATGAATAATAAAATGAATTTTACAAAAGCATTGCTTTTCCCTTATATCCAGGTAAAAGTAATATACCGAAGCGGATCATCTTTTGGCGTCAGATGTGAGTAAGCCATTGGCTCGATAAGCCGGATTTCTTAGCCGACAGCAAAATCTCTCTTACCTCAAACGACGGATAACGAGCCAAGATAGCCTTCTTTTAATTGTTCGGCATGAAAGGGCTCCTGCCCACCAGAATCCAACGGATACCTAGTCAAGATATTCTCCTCTTACTAATTAAAAATGGTTTCATAATCAAATATCCCGGCGGGGTTTTAGAATTTCTATGCAAACATGGGTTAAAAGCCGAGCTGATTGTTTTTATTTGTCAGTAATTCAGCGAGAAAAAAAGGGGGGAAGAAAGATTCTTTTTCTTGTTTCTCATGTGTTGTTTCCTTTTGCAGAAGCTGATAGAAATGAACTGGAAAAGCATTTGTTTTTATTCTTTTCTTTCCTCTTTTTCTTCTATTAAATAACCAAATGTAATACCAGTCTTTTTCTTTTTAAGGGGGGAAAAAGGGATTTCTCCCCCTTTTTTGTAGCCACATACAGAAAGAATATATTTTTTTATGGAGATTTCCCCCTTTTTTGGGTTGTTGCTTGTGTTTCGGCGGTAAAACACAACGTTTGTAGTAACCGAAAACGGGAAAAACAACAAGAAATTTCTTATCGGAATGCTCGAACTGCTTGATGTGTTGAATGCTGTTTCATAATTACGAACAGCGCACTAGCCAAGGGTTATATTGACGCCGGAATGGGGCTGCGGAAAAAAGTTATGAGTCCCACTTTGTGGAAATAGACTCTGGGGATTATTTTATATGGGAGAAATACATATATGGATATGTTTTAAGCCGTTATGTTCTCCCGCGTGGTGTGGTGTTATGAAAGAAAATCGTGTGGGGGAGGCCTAAACAGCCTTCCTGTATCCTCTTTATTTTGTTTTGCCCCATATCCCAGGTACCCCCAAATCGTTTTATCGCATTTTAGCGCGATTTTGATTATGTTTTTATTTTTACTTAAAAAATAAAGATATTTTATTTTTAACATATTTTTTATATTTTATAGGATTTTTATAATCCAACCATAGATTATATTGTAAAAATTAGTATTTAATTTGCATTTTATAGTCAATAAAAAAATTGTGTTTTTGGTACAAAAACAACATGAACAAAGAGCTGATTCGTACAAAAAAACGTACAATTTTAAAATAAAATTTAGATTCTGTTATCGATGAAAATAAAAAACTATAATATATATGAATTTATATATAAAAAATACTTAAAAAATAAGTATAATAATATAAAAAATAATAATAATTATAGATGTTTATTTTTTCGATTTTTATTGGTTTTAATTAACATAATAAAAATTATCGTTAGTTATTGGGGCAGGACAAAAAACCCCCTTTCCTACAAAAATAATTCTAATAAATGTCAATTCTTAGTCTAGGATTTTATAGGTAATAAAGACAAGTTAAAAACGCTGGATTTTTGTATTTTTAATGGCCAAAATCAGCGTGTTTTTGGGGGAATTGTAATAAAATTTCAAAAAAATATATAAAAATAAAAATACTTAAAAAATAAGTGTATTTTTTTATCTGTTTTATTGGAAATCTTACTAATTTTTACACGAAAATATCAGCATGAATAGATCATTTTTTTGATAAATCTTGATTAACACCAAATCTAAGTTGCCTTTTTTGTTCGTTTTCCCCCATTGTCCGTAGATGTTTTTCAAGGATAGGCAATATGCAAGGAATGTATAATTCCGGATAAACACCTTTTCTATCTTCTTACAAAGACTGCATCAAGATTTATGCTTTGTTCGATTGGGGGCTGACTAGCTCTATTTCATCTTATTTCTTCTGGAGAAGTGTCTGGGGGAAGGCAGGCGCGGAATAAATCTTTTATTGGTTTCTTCCCCCGTCCTAGAGGAGCGTCTGGACTGCTTTCTGTTTCTCCCCCACTTTGTCCGACGGTATCCGGTAAAAGGAAAGCGTACGGGCGATGTTGAATGGTGCCGTGTCGTAGAAAGCGGAAAACTTTCTAAGAAAATTAAGTTGGGCGCAGCGTTCAAAGCTCGTCGGATAGATTGTGGTATTCTGCGGGATAAGTAGTATGGATATTTTTTACCCTAATTTGGTAATAGAGATAAAGCTGATATAAGATTACAAACTTTCCTTTTCCAATTTTTCAGCTAATACAAAAGCTTTGGCAAATCCTTCATTGGTTAGCCGATAATTTCTCCCCCTTTTGGTTCCTTCGCAGGTTAGGTGTCCGTTACGTATGTCAGGGGCTAATAAGCGGTCTAATCTGCCTTCGTTGAAGCCGGATTTGCGCATAGACCGGGATAGATTTAAAGCCAGGCAGGCGGGCTTTTTGAGTAAAACCCGGGTACCGGCTAATAGAAGCAAAGCCGCTTCTTGGGCGGTAAGCCGCATTTTTTTACGGAGAAGTACAATATCTCCATCTTCTTTTAAAAGTCGTTCCCATAAGCGAAGCGCTGGGAAATTTTCGTTTTGTCTGGGGGCTGTACGCTCCACTCGTTGCGCAGGAGGCAAGATTGACAAAGAGGCCATTTCGGCAAGTGAGTCCTCACCCGTGGGTTGCGAAGTGTTTCCCGCCATTTCGGAATGGGCAGATGAAAAACGGGCGCGTTGTAGGGCGGGTTCGGTTGAAAAAGCCGTAGGAGAATGGTTTTTCCCGACCAACGTTAAAAAATAATTACGCTGTTGTTCGATAAATTCGCAATTTCCGGTTGCTTCAAACTCTTCTCCGTTTGGGAAACGAAAACGTATTTTAAATAATTCATCTGCCATAATGAACCCCCGCTTTAAAAGTTATCCACTGCAGTTTTCCTCAGGATAAGACATATAATAACTTTTTTGATGGTATATGTCAATATATGATTATTTTATGTCATTATATGTCAAATTCTGTTGACAAAGCCATTTCTCCGACGTAAAATAGACCAAAAAATTGACTGCGCATGTTAGAAAAAAGGCTTTCTCCGTAGCAAAAAAATCTAATATATGGCTTCGAATGAGATTTTGTGCTTTTAATCCGCCAAAAGAACGATTGCGGTTTTAAGTTCGATTTGCAAAAAAGAGTCCTTCTTTTGCGGAGCATCCTTGGGGCTTTTGGGAATCGCGCGCTGCAAAATAAGAGGAATTTTTGCAAAAACATCATTTTCCGGGAATGCAAAATCGACGTCGATTTTGCATTTGTTCGTTTTTTTTGTTTTTAACCTTTAAAACCAGGTTAAACAGCCGGGATATTTTCCCCCCAATTCTTCCAACTCTTGCACAATGGCTGGAACATTGCTTTGTTGTTTTTCCTTTTAACAGGGTAGGATAGATCCTCTTAAATTGCTAAAATGAGTTATCTTATGAAAAATTTTTCTGCGATTCTCTTAAAATGGTATTACCAAAATAAGCGGAACTTACCGTGGCGGCATACGCGGAATCCCTATTTAATATGGTTGTCTGAGATTATATTGCAGCAAACCCGCGTGGCGCAGGGGCTTTCGTATTATTTGCGTTTTTCCAAAAGGTTTCCTTCCCCCGATTCCTTAGCGGCGGCTTCTGAAGATGAGGTGCTTAAATACTGGCAGGGACTGGGGTATTATTCCCGGGCACGAAATTTGCATACCGCTGCAAAAAGTATGAAAGGGGTTTTCCCTGCCACCTATGAGGGCGTGCGGGCCTTAAAAGGGGTAGGAGATTATACGGCAGCCGCTATTTGTTCTATTGCCTATCAAATGCCTTATGCCGTGGTAGATGGAAACGTCTATCGCGTATTGGCGCGGGTTTTTGGAATTGAAACCCCGATAGATTCTCAAGAAGGAAAGAAGCTGTTTGCCCAGCGGGCGCAGAAGTTGTTAGATAAAAAAAATCCCGGGGATTACAATCAGGCGATCATGGATTTTGGAGCTATGGTTTGTACGCCGGCCAATGCACAATGTGGGCATTGTCCGCTGGCGGGGCAGTGCAAAGCTTTTGCTTCGGGACGGGTGGAATTTTTGCCCGTAAAAGCCCAAACAACAAAAATATCTTCCCGCTATTTCCATTATATATATGTAAAGCAAGGAAAAAATACATGGCTTCACAAGCGCGGCCCGGGCGATGTGTGGCAGAATCTATATGAGCCGCCCTTGGTAGAAAGTGATTCTGCTTCTGATAACTGGACTGTGAAGGCGGAATATCGCAAGTGGTTTGGCCGTAAGAAATCTTCCCTGAAAGTTGCCGGGGTCAAACACGTTTTATCACATCGGGTAATTTATGCCGATTTGTCGGGAATAGAGCTTCCCCCCTCTTTTCCCGTACCGGCGGAATTTGTGGCAGTGCCAAGAAACGAAGTAAAAAATTATGCCATCTCCCGTTTGGTTCAAAAATTATTG